>JANPNY010000687.1:0-5361 GCA_031427745.1 Chitinophagaceae bacterium
ATTGAAACCTAAATCTAATAACAATGGGTCTACCAGGCGACTCGCTAATTCCCCTGCTACAATTTTGCCACTGTTATTCTATTGGTGCAACAGATTGAGTTTAATAAAGTGAGTCTTTTTAAAGATGTCCATTATTAAACGGTGATGGAGGCTAAAGCAAAAAAAATTAGGCATAACCAGTAATTTATCAATCCGTCTGTAATCAATAGACTTGCTGTTATATTTGTACAAATATTTTGTATGCTCAGAAAGTTTTCCATTTTTATAATAATAGTGTTGCAACTGCCTCTATTGGCATTAACGCAGGCTAACAACTTAAAAACAGCTTCTCCAAAACCAAAGTTGGTTGTTGGTCTTGTAATAGATCAAATGCGTTGGGATTTTTTATATCGCTACAATGATTTATACACAGCCAACGGTTTTAAAAGATTATTAAAAGATGGTTATAGTTGCGAAAATGTGTTGATACCATATATGCCAACATATACAGCACCGGGGCATACCTGCGTTTACACCGGTAGTGTGCCATCCATACATGGAATAATAGGTAACAACTGGTTTGATAAAACAACGGGTACAGGCGTTTATTGTACCGAGGACGACGCTGTTGAAACTCTTGGAAGCAACACTATTGCCGGAAAAATGAGCCCTAAAAATTTATGGACAACTACAATAACTGATGAACTAAGGATAGCTACAAATTTTAAAAGCAAGGTAATTGGTATTGCACTTAAGGACAGGGGAGCAATTTTGCCAACGGGGCATGCTGCAAATGCTGCTTATTGGTATGATGGAGAAGAGGGTAAATGGATTAGTAGTACATATTATATGAAAGAGTTACCAGTTTGGGTTAATGATTTTAACGCAAATGATTTTCCCGAAAAATACATGAGTAAAAGTTGGAACCTCGATACAACTAAATCGCTTTACACACAAAGTTCGGAAGATAATATGCCATTTGAAGGTAACATTATGGGTGAGATAGGTGTGGTATTTCCACACCAGCTTGGTAGCATTAAAAACAGCAGATACGAAGCATTTAAAACCACGCCTTTCGCTAACACATATACTTTTGATTTTGCAAAGGCAGTTGTAAAAAATGAACAGTTAGGTAATAATTCAGTGCCTGATTTTTTAACAGTTAGTATTTCTTCAACCGATTATATAGGCCACACTTTTGGACCTAATTCAATGGAGATTGAGGATACTTATTTAAAGCTGGATAAAGACATTGCTGATTTTTTGCAATTTCTTGATAAGGCTGTAGGTAAGGATAATTATTTGTTTTTCTTAACGGCTGATCATGGTGTGGCACATGTACCTGCGTTCCTAAATCAACATGCTATTCCCGCCGGACTAGGAGATGATGCAGGTTTACTAACAAAAATGAATCGATTGATAACGGACAAATTCGGCGTTAAAAATGCTGTCACAACCATTATGAATTACCAGCTTTACCTGGGAGATTTTTCACCCGATAAACGCAAAGACATCACGTCTTTTCTTATTGCTGAATTAAAAAAGAAACCAACTATCGTAAACGCTGTAGAGTTGGAAAAAATATCCGATGCAACTTTACCCGAACCACAAAAAAAGATGATGATTAATGGATATGCGCCCAGCAGAAGCGGAGATATACAATTTGTATTTAAACCCGGATATTTTGCCGGCGCATCAAAAGGAACAACGCACGGGCTTTGGAATCCATACGATGCACATATTCCACTGTTATTTTATGGCTGGAATGTTAAGCAGGGTAAAACTAACCGGGAAATATATATGACTGATATTGCAGCAACCATTGCTGCTATGCTTCAAATACAAATGCCCAGTGGCTGTGTTGGTCAGGTAATATCAGAGGTGATTAAATAGGCTGATTATTACACCAGGTACGCCATCAGTATCTCATCGACATATCTGTCTTTTTCTTTGAGATAGGTGTATTTTTTTAGGGTGCCTTCTTTTTCAAATCCAACCTTTTCGTATAAGCTGATGGCTTTTGAATTTTTTACAGCTACACTCAATTCAATGCGTAAAAAGCCCCGATCTTTTGCGTAATCAATTATTGCTTTCATCATCAGGAAACCATATCCTTTGCCTGCACACTTTGGGTGAACTGCAACACCACCCAGGTACACAATATGGGCCGAACGATACGTGTGCGGCACCAATTTAAACATGCCAACTGGTAACCCCTCCTGATTTAAATAAATAAAAACCAGGTCCTTTTGCACTAGTTCGGCGAAAATTGGCTTAAATACTGATATGTCCATTGGTTCATACAAAAGGTATGGGTTAATATCAGCATGCATATACAATTCATAAAAAAAATTGATATCCTGTAAAGTTGCTTTTTGGATCATTTTAATAAATTTAAATCGGGTTGGGCGTATTTATACACCTTTAGATAAATGGTAGTTTTCGTTTGATTTACGCCGGTGATTTCAGAAAGCTCATTTACAAAAGTTACCAGGTGATTATTATCCCGGCACATCACGTCCACTTCTAAATCATAATCGCCTGAGGTCATGGCCAAAAAACTTACTTCGGGCAGTTGGGCAATGCTTTGGGCAACTGTTTCTTTAAGGGTAGCCGGCCTTACATACACAGCAATATGTGCATACGATTTAAAGCCCACTTTATCCGGATCAACCCGTCCAATAATATTAACGGTGCCTTCAGCAATCAATTTATTAAATCGTGTACGTACGGTGCCGATGGAAACTTTTAGTTTTTCTGCAATTACGGTAAACGACATCCTTCCATCTTTTTGTAAATAAGATAAGATGGCAAAATCCAGATCATCAAGTATAAAAGTATTGGTAGCCATAATTATTTGCCTAACAAATATGCAAAATAAAAATAAAAAATTATTATTATTTTGTTTTTAAAATATAATATTTATAATTTCCAGTCTCATTTATGAAATTTTTTTAGTTAAACCTTATTTATGAAATACGCACCTATTCAAAATTTTATCAATGGCGCATTTGTTAAACCGGCAACCAGCAGAACCATGGAGGTAATTTCTCCTATTGATGGTAACCTATTGTCAATCGTGCCAATGTCCACAAAAGAGGATTTAAATGTTGCAGTTGAAGCTGCTGCCAGGGCATTTCCTGCCTGGAGTAAAACCCCCATAAAAGAAAGAGTGCAGGTGTTTTTCCGCTATAAAACTTTGCTGGAAAAGCATTTAAAAGAACTGGCTGAATTATGCAGCGAAGAAAATGGCAAGACATACGGAGAGTCGGTTGCCGAAATTGAGAAATGTATAGAATTAACAGAATTTGCAACCTCATTACCACAATTAGTAACCGGAGAATTGCTGGAAGTAAGCAGGGGAGTGGAGTGCCGTACAGAGCATGTTCCGTTAGGCGTGGTAGCCTCAATCGTTCCTTTTAATTTTCCATCGATGGTGCCTAACTGGACGTTACCCAACGCCATTGCCTTAGGAAATTGTATGATTATTAAACCATCAGAAAAAGTTCCATTAAGCTGTGGCCGCCTGGCAGAATTATTAAAAGAAGCCGGCTTGCCGGATGGCGTATTCAATATTGTGCATGGAGATGTTGAAATTGTGGAAGCCATCTGCGATCATCCAAAAATTGAAGCGGTATCTTTTGTCGGCAGCACAAAAGTTGCCAAGATTGTCTATCAAAGAGCCACCTCCAATTATAAGCGTTGCCTTGCTTTAGGAGGTGCAAAAAATCATTTAATGGTATTACCGGATGCAATGCCGGCAATGACGGCGCAAAATGTTGCAGCAAGTATGAGCGGCTGTGCAGGCCAGCGTTGTATGGCCGCAAGTGCTATGATTGGGGTGGGCAATGTAGATGCCATTATTGAAAAAATTTGTGAAGAAGCCAAAAAGATTATACCGGGCGAAAACCTTGGTGCTGTAATTAATAAAGCATCGCAGGAAAGGATTGAAAAATTTATTGGTGAAGCTGAAAGAGATGGCGCTAAAATATTGGTTGATGGCAGAAATGCAAAAGTGCCGGGAAAAGAAAACGGAACTTATGTTGGCCCCACAGTAATTGATTATGTAACGCCACAAATGAGCGTGGCAACCGAAGAAATTTTTGGTCCTGTAATTTCCATTATACGAACCAACACGGTTGATGAAGCATTGGCGATAGAAAATGCAAATCCCTATGGTAATGCAGCCAGCGTATTTACGCAAAACGGGGCAATGGCAAGATACATTATTGATAAAGCCAGCGCCGGTATGATTGGCGTTAATGTAGGTGTGCCAGTGCCGAGAGAGCCATTTAGTTTTGGTGGCTGGAACGAAAGTAAATTTGGTGTAGGCGATATTACAGGCAAAAGCTCCATTGAGTTTTGGACTAAGTTGAAAAAGAGTACTATCAAGTGGAATGCGGAGGCTGGGGTTAATTGGATGAGTTAGAACGGCCTCCCCCAACCTCCCAATTAATCGGGAGGCTTTAGACCCTGATAATTTGAAGTTCTTTTATTTATTGTAAGTGTTCATTTTTTGGGACAAGCATTTGTTATTTAATCAACATCGTTGTGTCACTCACTTGTACTTTTTCAGCCTTATTAAACTATGCACTCAACTTGAGGTGCCAATTATGCACCTCAAATTACTAAGGTCACAATTTGTGACCTTAGTAATGAAATCTTGAGGTCGCAATTTGCGACCTCATTATCAGAAGATATTGAGATACAACCAGATAAAAATTTGCGGTCACAATTTGTGACCGCAAACTAATTAACCATTAAACAAAATTGCTATGGCAAAAGCAAAACGAAGTGCAGTTAAAGTCATTCCAGATGACACCATTATCAGAAAAATTTATATGCTTCGTGGTCAGAAAGTATTGCTGGACAAGGATTTGGCAGGATTATACGAAGTCGAGACAAAGGTATTGAACCAGGCGGTAAAGAGGAATGCTGAAAGGTTCCCGCTTGATTTTATGTTTCAATTGAATAGCAAAGAGTTTGAAAGTTTGAGGTCACAATTTGTGACCTCAAACCAAAGAGGCGGTATCAGATACATGCCTTATGCTTTTACAGAACAGGGTGTGGCAATGCTCAGCGGAGTTATCAATTCTCTCAAAGCTATTGAAATGAATATTGCAACTATGGGGGCTTTTGTGGAAACACGAAAACTATTACACAGTAATAAAAAAATTGCCGAACAGATAAAATTACTTTTTGACAAGATAGGGGAACACGATGTGCAGTTAGGCGCTATTTATAATGCCATTGAAAACCTGATGGATGAAAAGACGGAAGAAAAAACTAAAAAAATAGATTGGGCAGAAAGGGAGCGGATTGGTTTTAAGAAATAAAATGTAGCGTAGATAAGGCTAAAATCATTGGTCTGCAAAGCCGCCC
>JANPNY010000688.1:0-2487 GCA_031427745.1 Chitinophagaceae bacterium
ATTTACCATTGTATTTGTGAACACAGGGCTCTTCAAAATATCTTCTTTCGGTATCTCCGGCTAAAAGCGGTTGCCCCGTTTCATCCACAATGATGATCTCCTTTACCGTTTCTGCAAATTGTTTAATATCATTTGTAAGCAATGCTATCCTTGGGCCCAATGCAGGTTCATGAGCAAGTGGCTCAATATTGTTTTCATTGTATTCGTTATTCCTGTATGATTGTAACTGGCCGCCCCAGATACCGCCGAAGTACAAATAGTAACTGCCGTCATCATCACAAAAAACTGCAGGGTCTATCGAATAACTTCCCCTGATTGGTTCAGGGTCGGGCATAAATGGCCCAATGGGTGAGTTACTGACGGCAACTCCAATTTGAAATATATTGTCCGGATTTTTTGCAGGAAAAAACAAATAATACTTTCCGTCTTTACTGGCAGCGTCGGGAGCCCATAGTTGCTTTGCTGCCCAGGGTACATCTTTTACATGGAGTGCTACGCCATTATCAACGGCTCTTTCTCCGGGGCCATCCATGGAAATAATATGATAGTCTTCCATACCAAAATGATCACCAAGATCAGTAAATGGAATCCCTGCGTCTATATCATGTGATGCGTAGATATAGATTTTTCCATTAAACACATGGGCAGAAGGATCCGCAGTATAAATGTGTTTAATTAAGGGAGGCGAAATGGCTCTCTTGTTTAAATCATCCACATCAATATGGTCAATATTTACTTCAGGCATAACACAAAAATATTTTATTGAGGATTATTAATTTTATCTCTTTTTTCTTTCAGGGAACTTTCAATTGTCAGTTCCATTTTTTTATCAATTTTATACCAGAAAAGCAATGCGGCACCCGCAATAAAGACCAGCCCGGGGTAAATGCTCACCGACATCCTGATCCCGGAAATTGTTCCATCTGTTTGTTGGGTTGCTTCTGCTACGTATCCGTATTTAGCCAGTAAAGCAGCACCTATTGCACCTCCCACACTTAATCCAATTTTTAAACCAAAAATCATTGCAGAAAATATGATAGCGGTTGCTCTCCGGTTGTTTTTCCATTCGCTGTAATCAGCCACATCGGCGATCATTGCCCAAAGCAGCGGTATAGTTACACCGTAAAAAAAGCCGTGCAGAATCTGTGTAAAAAACACCATGCCTATTGCACTTTGGGAATAAAAATTAAACATCAGCAAACATAAAGCAGATAAGAAAAGAAATATCCTGAAGATATCCCGTTTGCCAAATCTGTCAGCAAGCGGCTTTGAAAACATGATACCAACTATCATAAAAATAATTCCACCTGCATTGAATAAGCTGAATGCTGATGTTGGTGCATCTTTCGGCCATTGAAATTCAGTAAGACCTATGTTGGTGAGCAGGGCATTGAGGCCTGTGATAAAACGGTTAAAGCCAATATTTTCAAGAAAGGATGCCAGTTGATTCTCACTGAGATAGTATTTGAAATAATAAATATACATGCCTCCTTTTAATGCCAGCGTAATAAACACCAGGATGGTAAGAAAAAGAACAATGATCCATGGCTTATTTTTTGAAAGGTCCGTAAGGTCCTGCTTTACTGACGATCGTTGGTCCTTCTCTGGTACAATTCTTTCTTTAGTAGTGAGAAAGGTGATGATAAAAAAGACAACCCCAATAATGGCGAAAACCGTCATTGTATTTTTAAAGCCTGCAGCTTTATCACCATTGCCAAGTATCAGCACCAGCGGCAGCAGCAAAGATTGTATGATAAATTGTGCGATCATAACAGCTACGAACCGGTAGGAAGACAAACTATTTCTTTGTTTCATGTCGCCTGTAATTACCCCGCTCAATGCAGAATAAGGTAAGTTATTGGCCGAATAAATTATTACCAGTAAAAAGTAAGTGATCAACGCATAGGCCACTTTTCCAGTTGCTCCAAAATCGGGAGTGGAAAAAGCCAGCAGTGCAATTACACCAAATGGTACTGATGTCCACAATATCCATGGCCTGAACTTACCCCATCTTGTATTGGTACGATCGGCAATGAGACCCATAATGATATTAAAAAATGCCCCGAAAACGCCGCCGATTAAAATAATAATGCTTGCTGTACCTGCAGGAATTTTATAAACATCCGTATAGAAAAAAGCAAGGAATGTCATTAAGGTTTGAAAGATAAGGTTGGCAGCAAGGTCGCCCAAGCTATACCCGATTTTTTCGATGACTGATAATTTTTGAGATGGTATACTCATAATATTATTTTGAAGATAATTTTTCCAGAGTCAGAGTTTGTATTCCTGTTTTTTTGGATAATAATAGCTGGGTTGGTGCAATTATTTTTTTTCTTTTAATGCTGCTACTTTTTTATATGCTGATTTTTTATTAAAATTTTTATCAAACAACAAAGGATAATTGGTCCTGTTTTTTATTGGCCAGTTGTTAAGCCATGACTGGCCATCATTCACTCCCCAAAAAGTAACCCTGCTGATGTTGTCCTT
>JANPNY010000689.1:0-5304 GCA_031427745.1 Chitinophagaceae bacterium
ATTATACAACTTCAATCAATAACTAATGAAAAAGAAACTGCTTTTTGTTTGCATTGAAAATAGCAACCGCTCGCAAATGAGCCAGGCATTTGCCAAAATCTTAGGCGGGGGAAATGTAGAAGCCTACAGCGCCGGCAGCAGGCCCAGCGGCAATGTAAACCCCAAGGCCATTGCAGCGATGAAAGAATTAGGCTATGATTTAAGCACTCATGATAGTAAAAGCCTGGACGAAGTAAAAGCCTTTGCCCCCTTTGATGCAGTGGTAACAATGGGTTGTGGCGATGCCTGCCCCTGGATGCCAGCCAAACAGTTTATTGACTGGCAGATACCTGACCCGAAGCACATGGAGCCCACAGCGTTTAACGAAGTAAGAGATTTAATCGGGGAGAAAGTGAAGGCGTTGATTGCAGGGTTATAGTATTGTTTATTTAAGCATGGTGGAAATAAGAAAGGGTTACTTCATCTATTTGAAGTAACCCTTTTTTTGATGATCAAAAAACAAATTAGTTTCTACTGGAAAGCTTAGAAAGCAGTCTGATAATTTCCAGGTACAACCATACAATTGTTACCATCAATCCAAAAGCACCGTACCATTCCATATACTTGGGAGCTCCGGCAATTGTACCCTGCTCTATCATATCAAAATCTAAAATAAGGTTGAGTGCTGCAACAGCTACTACCACCAGCGAAAAGCCAATACCCAGCAATGAACCCTCATGCAAAAAAGCCATATCAACGCCAAAGAAACGGGAAACCATTGCAATCAGGTAAAAGACAGCAATACCTGCAGTTGCAGTAAATATAACCGACTTGAACTTTTCTGTAGCTTTAATAATTTTAAAACTGTATAAAAAATACATGGCGATTGCAGTACCGAAAGTAAGGCCTACAGCATTCATTACAATATTGGGTGCTTTGCTGGCAAATGCCTCACTGTAGTAAGCTGAAATGGCACCTAAAAACAACCCTTCCAATAAACCATAGGCCGGGGCAAGGTAAGGCGCCCATTCTTTTTTAAACATGATGATCAATGCAACAATAAATCCTCCAATAAGCCCGGTCCAGATGTAAGGTTGAACATTACCGCCTCCCTGAAATTCTTTCCAGGAAAAATAAGCACTGCCCAGCAACATAATTAACATGAAGCCAAATTTGTTTAATGTTCCCCTCAACGTCATGCTGTCCGCATAATTGGTGATGGTTACACTTTGAAATGATTTTTCTGATAATGTGGGGTTTCCCGATTTAAAAAGATCCATGATTTTTATATTTTGAGACGTAAAAATAATCAATTTTAAGTACCGTAGAAATAAATGCTCTGTTAAGATTTTTTTAAGCCGTGTATTTAGAGATCACTCAAAGTTTACAATTTCCGGCAGCTTTACTTTTTTATACAGGCCTGTAAAATCTTGCGTAGGTGAACTGCCTTTTATAGTTTGGTCGTTCACTGGCTTTACCAGCTTATTGGGGGTTTTGGGTTATTAAACCAAAAGATGCGGCCCTACTTTTTATCAAAAAAGATATCCTGTCCCTGCATTAAAAGAACCCTTAGCCGACCCAAAAAAATGTAATTTTCAACGTACATTGCAGGAATTTTAAAATCTAATTTCATGAGCACAATTCAGGAGCAGGTATTACAAGATGTAGTAATAAAATTTGCGGGCGATAGCGGCGATGGCATGCAGTTAACAGGAAGCCAGTTTACCAATAATACAGCAATGCTGGGCATAGACCTGGCAACTTTTCCTGATTTTCCCGCAGAAATCAGGGCACCTTTAGGTACTTTACCGGGCGTAAGTGGTTACCAGCTTCGGTTTAGCAGCGATGCTATCTTTACGCCAGGTGATGCCTGCGATGTATTAGTAGCTATGAATGCTGCTGCCTTGAAAGTAAACTTAAAAGCATTAAAAAAAGGGGGAATCATTATTGTTAACACAGATGGGTTTGATTCAAAAAATCTTCGCCTCGCTAATTATCCGGAAGCTGTAAATCCTTTAGAAGATAACAGCCTCGATGGGTACGAGCTGATAAAGATGGATGTAACCAAAATGACCCGGGAGGCGTTGAAAGATATTGCAATGGGAATGAAGGAAAAAGACCGGGCTAAAAAATATGTTTGTACTGGGTTTTTTATATTGGATGTACAACCGGGAAATGGACAATACCATCGAATTTATTAAAGACAAATTTGGCAAAAAACCAGAGATATTTGAGAGCAATGTAAAAGCATTAAAAGCCGGATATAATTTTGGCGATACAACCGAAACTTTCCGCACCCGTTACAGCGTTGCTAAGGCTAAGATGGTACCGGGCAATTACCGCTCTATTATGGGCAACCAGGCTTTGAGCTATGGTTTGATTGCTGCTACACAAAAAAGTGGCTTACAACTGTTTTTAGGAAGTTATCCCATTACGCCTGCAAGTGATATTTTGCATGATTTAAGCAAGTATAAAAATTTCGGCATAAAAACATTCCAGGCAGAGGATGAAATTGCTGCGATCACTTCTGCCATTGGTGCTTCTTACGGTGGGTCGCTGGGTATTACAACTACCAGTGGTCCGGGCATGGCATTAAAAGCTGAAGCGATGGGCCTGGCAGTAATGCTTGAAATCCCTTTACTTATTATTAACATACAACGTGGCGGACCAAGTACTGGGTTGCCTACCAAGACAGAGCAAAGCGATTTAATGCAGGCCTATTATGGCAGAAATGGTGAATGCCCGATGCCCGTAATATCTGCATCTACACCAAGCGATTGTTTCAGCGCCGTTTTTGAAGCAGTACGCATAAGTGTACAGCACATGACACCTGTAATATTTTTAAGCGATGGTTATATTGCCAATGGGGCAGAACCCTGGAAAAATCCTGTTGCTGCCGACTTGCCCGAAATAAAATCAGCTTTTGCTTCCATTGCCAATCTGGATGAAAAAGGCAAATTTATGCCTTACAAAAGAGATGAAAAATTAGTAAGACCCTGGGCTATACCAGGCACAGCTGGTTTGGAACACAGGGTTGGTGGATTGGAAAAGCAAGACATAACCGGAAATATAAGTTACGATAGTGAGAATCACCAGCACATGGTGAAAACCCGCCAGGCAAAAGTAGATATGATAGCGGATTATATTCCACAGCAGCAATTGGATAGTGGTGAAGCTACCGGGAAAGTCCTGGTACTTGGTTGGGGTAGCACTTATGGTGCCATTAAAAGTGCGGTGAAAGAATTACAAAACGAAGGCAAGGCTGTTTCTCATGCACACCTGCGTTACATACGTCCTTTCCCTAAAAATTTAGGAGAGATATTGCACAATTTCGATCATGTTTTAATTCCTGAAATCAACAATGGACAGTTGATAAAAATTATCAGGGATGTTTATTTTGTAGATGCCAAAGGGTATAATAAAATAATGGGCGTGCCCATTACAAAAGGCGAATTAGTGGATGAGATTAAGAAGTTTTTATAAGTAAAAAGTAAAAAGGTAAAAGGTAAAAAGGACAATAACAGGAAAGTTTTTGTCCTTTTTTTGTGTAGTATGGTAAGGGATTTATACTCCAATAATGTTAAGAAACCTGTATATCATCATTTACCACCGCATTGGTTTCCACGGTGCTATTGGTTTCGGTATCCGGATGTTTAAAAAATCTTTTTTGAAAAACTAGAATGCTGATTACCCCGGTAGAAATAGCTGCATCCGCCAGGTTAAATATTGGACGGAAAAATTCAAAATCTTCGCCGCCCCAGATGGGTACCCACTTAGGAAAGTAGGTATCCCTGATGATAGGAAAATACAGCATATCTACCACTTTGCCGTGCAAAAATCCGGCATACCCGTGCGCCGGAAAAATTTTGGCCACTGCCATGCTGCCCTGTACACTTTCTTCAAATATCAATCCGTAAAACATGCTATCAATGAGGTTGCCCAATGCGCCTGCAAAAATTAATGCAGCACAAACTATAAAACCGCGGTGGTATTTTTTTTGGATGATACTCTTTATATAAAACACCCCAAAAACAACTGCCGCCAGCCTGAATAAAGTAAGGATCATTTTACCTGAATCACCACCAAATTTCCAGCCATAAGCCATGCCTTCATTTTCTACAAAATGCAGCAAAAACCATTGCCCAACTACATTGTGGTGCTCATTGATATAAAAATGTGTTTTGACATACAGTTTCAAAGCCTGGTCGGCCAATACTATCAAAAGAATGATGAGTGTAACGTTTCTTGCCTTCATAATGGCCGCAAAGATAAATGATAAAAGGTTTAGGAAGTTTAGGGTGTAGAAGTTTAGGGTTTAGATGTTTAGAGTTTAGAAGTTTAGGGTTTAGATGTTTAGAGTTTAGAAGTTTAGGGCGAAGAAGTTTAGGGTTTAGGATGTTTAGAGTTTAGAAAGTTTAGCAGGTTTGCATATTCAATTGCTTTGAGATAAAGCCATGTCCCTGAAATATTTTAAAACAGGCGGCTTAGCTATCGCATATGCCAAAATCATTCTTCAAAATAAACCCGCTTTACTCGTTGAGAGATACCTGCCAGTATTTCATAAGCAATAGTATTAGCCCATTTTGCAACTTTCTGTACAGGAAGGTCTTTTCCAAAAACAATTACTGCATCACCTTCCTCAATATCAATGCCGGTAACGTCGAGCATCGTCATATCCATACATACATTACCGATAATGGGCGCAAGTTTTCCTTGTACCAGCATTTTACCATTTCCATTGCCCAATACTCTTGGGTAGCCATCTGCGTAACCAATACGTACCGTGGCTACTTTTGTGTCTTTGGTAACCATACCGCTTCTGTTATAGCCAACAGATTCGCCCGCTTTTACAATCCTTATTTGGGCTACACTTGTTTTAAGTGTGGTAACGTTTTGCACCTGCAACTGCATGTTGCTGTTACTATCTACGCCATATAAACCAATGCCTAGCCGTACCATATCGTATTGCAGGTTACCATGGCGCATAATAGCCGATGTGTTGGAAAGATGCCTGATAAACGGATACCTGATTACCTGTTGCAATTGCTGGCAACAATCATTAAAAATGGTAGCCTGATTTATTGTAAAATAATCGAGTAAGGGATTGTCACTTCCCACCAAATGAGAGAAAACGGTCTGTATTTTTAAACGGTTAAATTGGGTAAGATATTTTTTTAACTGATCCATATCGCTTTGCTCAAAACCAAGGCGATGCATGCCGGTATCCAGCTTAATGTGCACAGGAAAATATTCAATTGCGGCAATGGTAAGGTATTGATTAAATGATTGAAGGATAGTAAAAGAATACAACTCCGGTTCCAGGTT
>JANPNY010000690.1:0-9779 GCA_031427745.1 Chitinophagaceae bacterium
TTGTTGAATGATGCTTGCCGTCTGGAGGAAAAGAAAATCTCCATCTAATAAAAAAACAACGGGATAACGTTGTTTTTCATATTTTTCACTGTTACCGTCATCGGGAGGTACATACACCCAAATTTTTCTTTTTTCATCCAATATGGTTGATTGAATGCTATCAATTGTACCGATACCAATTTTATTATCTGTTTGTGCTTGACCCAAAAAAGTAAAAAAATAAACAGAAATGACAAGTGTAAATTTTTCATGTAAGAAAGTGTGTACAAGTGGTTTAATACTTTTTAGCCCTTGTGCTGTTCTGGTAATCATTAAGTGTAAAGCATGTAACAGCAGCCAATTTAAGCAACTGAAGTTAAAGCTTTGCCATATGTTCGCTGTCGCTGCAGACTACTACATACGTTAGAAAAAGTCCCGAAAATGTGCAAGCAAGCCAAGCCCATATACATGCTGGTAATAAAATGAAGCTAATGATAATCTGCATTTAAATTCACTTTTTTACATTTTTTGTTTTTCGGAGAAAGAAATCGGAAAAAGAAGATTGCGGGTGCCTTATCAGTTTTAGTTTTCATCCTTTTCAAAACAGTGGTTGGCGATGACACCGACAACTGAGATAGAAGAACAAGTGAATAGGCAATAGTAGCAGATAAATGGCACTAGATTCGCAAAATTTTGCCACTATAAGAAAAAATGCCTGCTCCACCACTACTTATCTACTGCACATTTTTATTAAACGTTGCTTTCATTGCCTTCAGCATTCCAGGTGTTGACCAGATACCTGGAACAATCATGCGCCGAACGGTGTACAGTGGTTGGGTACTGTCTCTTTTGGTGGATAAAATAAACGCCAATTTATAATTGCGGCTGGCTATTTCTGGTATAGCGGCCTTGTTCCACAAACCAAATGGGTAGGCAAAATAGCATATCTTTTTCCCGGTAATTTCTTCCAGCTGTCTGCGGGGCTTTAGCAGTTGCACATCCCAGTCTTCGCCAACGTATTTCGTTACCATATGATGATCCCAGGTATGTCCGGCAATTTCATGTCCGCTATCAGACAGGTTTTTAATTTGTTCCTTACTCATGTACCTGGGACGATTGATGGAGATCGTCATTATAAAATACACCCCTCTAAAACCGTACTTATACATTTCTGTTGCACCTATGCTGTATTGTTCTTCATCGGTATCATCAAATGTAAGCATCACTGGTTTTTGGGGCAGTGGGCCGTTGTGTAACAGGTATTCATACAACTGATCCGGGAGTATGGTCTGGTAGCCGCTATCGTGTAATGCTTTCATTTGCCCGGCAAAAGATGCAGGCGATACCGAGTAACTTTTCATGTTATCACTCTCGCCCGGCTTGCCCGAACGAATATGATGATAACAAAGAACAGGTACTTCTTTCTTTAAAAGAATAGTGGCAAGATCATTTGTTTTAACAGGTATTAATTTTGAATCAACTTTTGCAGGAGCCCCGCCAAGCGGGGTATTTATTTTGTCATTTTTCGAGGAGCAGGCAGACAGTAAATACAGCATTGCTACAGCGGCCAGGAGATAATTTTTCATAATCATCAGGTAAGATAACAAACTATTGGTATTGGATGTAAATGGGCTTAGGTGTAAATTTTACCAATTCCTCCGGCGTGTACATGCCGGTGGTATTTGGTTTGGTATCATTTTTATAAAACAATTTAAACCCGGTAAACTGCACAGGCTCTTTATAGATATACCGAAGCCAGGTTGATTTTTTTAAAATCTTATCACCGAATCCATCCATATCCATCACCACTTGTACTTCCGGTAAATTCTTGATTTTTTCATAACCGGTAACCATGCCTTGTGTAAAACGATGAACAATCAAAATTTTGGGAGGCAGATTATTTTTACGAACCAGGTCCGCCAAAAAGTCAATTGCATCATTGATATCATCTGAATTAAACGTGCCAATTTTAGAACCGGGGCGTTCGCCATTTTTCATAGAAAATTCTGGATCAATTCCCAAATGTACATCGGCCATTTTTAGATACGGCTCCAAAGCCTGCACTTCATCCTTAACAGTGCTATGGCCAACCTGGATATCCACAAACACCAACGCCTTTATAGGCCTGGCCCAATTTAACACGGTATCTATCTGGTGAAAGGGCATGCGCATACGGTGCTTGCCATCCTTACCGGGTAAACCCTGTGCGGTAACAGCTACATAATGCAATGCTGGTATTGTGGTGACTGTAGAGTCGGCCGCCCGCCATTTTGCTACTTCGGCCTGTAATTTTTCAAGCATGATATCACGAGGCAGCTCTCCTAAAATGCCCATCCGTTTTGAATATAGATTGCCGTAAAAAGCAATGATCCTGTTGTAGGGAAGCAAAGCACCAGATAATGGATAAACCATTTTTGCAGGCCACTTTCCAGTGGTATCGTTGTTGCCCAGCAGTATCATCTTCCGCTTGTAGTCAGCAGTGTCAAGTACAGTTGCAGCAGGCTCTTTGCTTTCCTTTACCTTGTTTGTGTCTTTTTTAACTTCACTGTTAGCAGAAGTTCTCGCCTCATTGCAGCCGAGGCTGAAAATAATTAAAGTAGACAGTACGCAAGTATTGATACAATGTGGCATTTTCATAAGTTACATATATGTATAAATTTCTGCAGCGAAAGTAATTTATTTGAGTCTACTTGCCCCAAAAATATTGCTTATTAAGAAATGATTTGTTACCTGTCCGGAACTTTTAACCGGCTATTATAACAGTAAATTCAAATTTCGGATGTTGGTCAAAAGACGAACATCGGCGTTTACTAAGTAGGTTGCTAGTTTTAAGGCTTACCAACAAGGGCGAAAAGCCTATTTTTGCCGTGTTGCTGGTTGCAATAGTTGTTAATAAGGCTGGTATCCTACCATACAAACCAATGCGTATGAAAAAATATTATCCTTCCATTCGTGCCCTTCATTTGTACTTCGGGTTATTGATCAGTCCGTTTGTGCTCATCTTTAGCGTAAGTGTAATTGTATTTAATCACCCGGAATTAATAAACCGGTTTAGTACAATTAAGCAATTGGCCGATATACAAACAAAGCTGGATAAAATACCCCACGACACGACAGACCTGCTTACAGCCAAAGCCGTCATTAAAAAGTTGAACATCACCGGCGAGATAGATTTTATTTCTAAAAATGACAGTTCCATTTCCTTTCCTGTAAATAAGCCCGGATTAACAACACGTGTAACTGTAAACACTGTTACAAACAGTGTTTTAATAACCCGGAAAAATGAAGGTGCCCTGCGTGGCACGTCGTATTTGCATGCAATGCCCGGTCCGCACAATGTTAGCATCAGGGGCAATTCAGCTTTCTTAAAAACCTGGCGGGTGCTTGCAGATACTGTGGTGTATACACTCCTTTTTTTAACGGTTAGTGGTGTATTTTTATGGTTTATCCTAAAAGCAGAAAGAAGGGTGGGATTGTATGCACATATTGCAGGTGTACTGCTTTTTGCAGGTATTTTATTACTCATTTTTTAACCGCTAACATGCCATCACAAAAAGCTTATAACAGTCTCAATTTCTGGAGTAGAAAAATTCATATTCACATTGGGCTTTTTTTGTTGCTGTTTGTATGGTTATTCTCCTTTTCAGGCCTGCTGCTTAACCATGGAGGCTGGAAGATCTCCAGCTTTTGGGAAGAGCGAAAACAAACGGAAAAAGTGACGACCGTTTATATTGCAAACAGCAGCGATAGCAGTGCCGTACTAAAAAATGTGATGACACAGCTTGCCATTGCAGGCGAAGTAAGCGATGTGGAAATGTGGCAAGACAGTATTCATTTTCGGGTGTCTAAACCGGGTGAGGTAAACAGCCTGGCCGTAAACTTTGTAACCGGCCTTTGCCTCCAAAAAAAAATGGAATACAATGCCGCAGGCAAGATACGAACGCTGCACACTTTCAATGGCGTTGATAAAAACAACAGCAGCCACAAGCCCAACTGGCTTATTACTAATGTGTGGCGGCTGTCAATGGATGGCATTGCCATTGGCCTTCTTTTGCTGTGCGTAAGCAGCTGGGTAATGTGGTATAAAATAAGGCTCAAATACCGCTGGGGCTGCCTGGCTTTGATCGCCGGGTTGGTTGCTGCCGGGTACTTTGTGTTTGGCGTTGGGTTGATGTGATGTTATCTTCTCTCAAGCCAGCGTTTTCTGCCTTTGTTAGTGTTGTGAATTTAATAACTATTTACTAAACCACCCCCCTAGTTGTGTCTTTTTTGACCAACCGGCGAAGCGTTGTAATCTAAAACTTTAATTGCTTTCTTATAATTTATAAATTATTGTGGCTGCTTTTCCTAAAACTGTTTACCAATGCTGTGGATGATTTCAACATGCTTACTCATTGTTGAAAAACTCTTGCACTGTGCCTTCGGATGTTGGTCTTTTGACCAACATTGGTGTTTGCTGAGTAGGTTGCTAGTTTTAAGGCTTACCAACAAGGGCGAAAAATCTACTTCTCCATTTAAGAAATTTCAAAAAACATTTCAAAAGAATAAACTTTGGAGTTATGTCTACTGCCATGGAACCACGGCAATGGTATCGCTCACCGGTTTATTTGCCGGCGTATTCAAAGCAGCCGGCAAAAAAATCAGCACACTATCCATGATAAAAATTTACTGAATAGTAAGTGCCCCCTGTACCACCAAATTCTTACCTGTTAAAACAGTTAATGTGGCACCGGTTGAAATGCGTTGCGAAATATTTAACTGGCAATTTCCACCAGCAGTATGATTAATTACAATGGCACTGCCCGAAGGTAAAATGGCAGGTGGTATACTGTTGTTAGCCCAGTTGGCCGCCACGTTCCAATTGCCGGTACCAGTAAAAGTATAAGTTGTTTGCGATTGCAATGGAGTAGGCGTAACAGTGCAGTTAATAGAATTGGTATTGATACTTAAACCCCAACCGGATAGTTGGCCTCCATCACCATCAAATGCATCGGTGACTGTTAGCGTCCAGGTACCTGTACTGTTTTGCCCGTTAAACGCAGCAAGAGAAGATTGAGGAATAATAGTAACGCCACCAATAGGCGGGCAAGGGAAAGTAGCTGTTGCAGCCTGATCATCGAGGTTAAGATTAAAGTTGGCATGCTGTCCGCAAATGGTATCAAATAAAACGATACTTGTACCAGCCGGGCTTTTAAGCGTGAAGGTAAGGTCTTGTATGTAAGTATGAGTGCCTACCAAACCTACTACATTTACATCTGTAATTACAACTCCCAAACTAGCTGGAATAATCAGGTTAGAAGTAACAACAGCAGTACCTACCGCATTAATGGTCTTGGGTACATCTTTACTTATTCTGCAGGTATTAATGCCTGTTTTAAACCGGTTGGGTGTTGCAGAAGCAGCACCGGTACCACACAGATTGGTTGATTTAACCCGCCAGAAATAAACACTGTCTTCCCCCAGCGAACTGGTAAGTGTATAAGGTGGATTTATATTGCTGATGGTTTGATAAATAACAGCAAAATCATTGGTTTTAGATAATTCCAGCACAAAGGATGTAGCACCAGCAACAGCACTCCAGTTAAAAGAAGGCCTTACAGGTAAACCAATGGAATCGTTAGCTGGTGTTGTTAAAGAGGCAGGTGCAACTGGTCCTCCGCCAACAATAAACACAAGGTCTCTTGTTTTGGTTATGGCACCTGCTACGCCAGTTATCTTTATTGTATACGAACCGGCTGCAAGGCTGTTGGTATTGTTTAAGGTAACGGTTGTACTACTACCAGGAGCAATGGATGAAGCCCCAAAAGAAACCGTGGTGCCTGCCGGGTTTAAACTTGCAGATAAAGCAATAGTGGTAGTAAATCCACTCAATGCTGCTGTCTTTAAAGTGGCGGTTCCGCTAGAGGCAGCACAAGCCGCAACAGTTGCAGGGTTATTGAAAGAAAAAGTTGCCGTAGGCGATGTTTGAATACTTAGGTTATTATCAGAAAAATCATAAAAAATATTTCCCACTGCCATTACACGGATACGAACGTTGTTACTGACATTATTAGGAACCTGAATTTCCTCGGTTCCATCATTGGGCGTACTTGCCAAAATGGTAACCGGAAAAGTTAAACCCCCATCTGTAGATAATTGAATACTTACATTGGCACAGCTAATAGGTGCTGCGTTTGTTCCTGCTGGGTTCCAGGTAACCGTTTGGAAATCATTTACGAACCATACTATACCACTTGTATTAGGACTGGTAAGTACAAAAGGCCCGCCAGCCGCACTACTGGAAACGGTTGTTTCAGCATAACAAACACCTCCGCCGCCGGCTTTATTATCTCTTGCTGTTAACCGGAAATGCATCGTTCTGGAATAGTTGGGCAATATTTCTCCTATCACATTGGTATTAGTTATTTGTGATGATAGCTTTGGGAAATGCCTGACAGCAGTGGTGGTTGGAGCAAAAGAACGAAATAAAGGCGCATCACCTGACGGAGCATTCCATACACCAAAAGGTCCAAAAATATCTACCTGCTCCCAACTGTATGTAAGTGCATCCCCATTTATATCCGTGGCGCTGCCGGTTAAAACAAAAGGAGTAGATACCGGTATGATATAGGCTGCACCTGCATTTACAACAGGTGCGGTATTACCAGTACTGGTTTTTACCGCACAAGTGTTGCCGGAACTAGAATTGGAATAGGCAACTATTTCATCAAAACTAAGCGTATGAAATTGAGGATCGCTGTTAGCCTGTAAATTTTCGGGAGCACAGATACCTGCATAGGCCATAATGGAACTTCCACTGCCCGGTTCAGCATTTATTCCCTGCACACCATTATCTTGACAAGCCCCCTGCACCGAGTTGAATGTATGATTTGCCCCAAATTGGTGCCCCATTTCATGTGCCACATAATCAATATCGTAAGGATCACCAACAGGGTTTAAAGAGCCGGTAATACCAGAAGCCTTTTGCCCTGAAATACATACTACGCCTAGCCCAGCCAAACCCCCACCACCGGTACTGAAAGTATGCCCGATATCGTAATTGGCATCCCCAATTGTAGCATCAATGTTTTGCTGACTCTCTGCAATTAGCGTACTGGCATTGTCATTGCCTGTAAATGGATCTGTTGTAAGAGAGGTAAAAATTACGTCGGTATCATTGGCTACCAAAACCAGCCTGATTGAAAGCTCTTTTTCATACACCCCGTTAACCCTGTTTACAGTAGTAACTATTTTGTCCAGCACCTGTTTTTTAGAGGGCCTTGCCAAACCAGTTACGGCTTTAGCATATTGGTAGGTGCAGGCTATCGCTAAACGGTATGTTCTTAAAACAGATCCTACGCAGGTGCCTGCTAAAACACTGGCAGGCCTTGCTTTTTGATTCATCTTTATTGGACCGGATTCTGCAAACGGTTCCGTTTTTGAATAATCCCTTTTATAATAGGATATGTAGTTGGTCAACGTTTGACGATCGTAGGGATCCATAAAAACAGCACCAGTTACAGCAGACAAAATCATAGCATGAAAACCATACATAGTCCAGTCTAATTTTATTGTTGCGGTTGGGTCATCAATGCCCTGTCCGGTAAAGGTCATTATTTTGGGCTGTGCTTTTGATAAACCAGGTTCTATCACCAAACTTTCCCAAATGCGAAAAGAGGCAGTAGTGCCATCGGGCATGGGTATAGCAATAACCGGTGCCATATTCTTGTTAGCAATTTTTTCTTCTGATGGCAGCAACTTTAAAAATGATAATAGAAAGGTTGAATCAAGCCGGAGTGTGCGGTATTTTGATGGAATGATTACACGTTGTTGAGCAGCCTGTCTAACGGTAGCTTCGGGTACATCATTAAAGAAATTATTTTGCGCATTTACTCCGGATATGAGCAACAAGGACAAAAGTAAATTCAAAAAACTTTTAGGAATATAAGTCATTGTAGATTTTTTTGTGGTATCGGTAAACAGTAAAAATAAGAAAATGTTAATTATTTTCAGCCTAATTATATCCTTGTACCTTTTTAAACCTTTTCCGGGCTTAATTGGCAACGATAGCTTCTAGGCAATCATTTACCGCTCCTGCCCTGTTAAAAATCATCATATGGCCTGCTCCTTTCACTATATGTGTAGGCGAGAGTTTTTGAATGGGGAAAATTTTATCATCATCTCCGTGGATATGGTATAATCCTGCCGGCCACCATTCGTTGTTCCAATTTAAAATTTCATTAATGGCCCAATCGATATAAACCTGTGAGGTATTTTTGCGGTAACGGTTTACCATTTCTTTTTCTGCAAGAGTAGTTACACCCATCCGCTTATTTTGAAGCGATTCTAATATTTGATACGGTCGCATTGGGATGAGGCGGTTTATTTTCAGCTTGCCTGCAACCCTCATCCAACGGGGCATTTGCCGTTTAGAGTGAATACTTGAAATAAGGATTATTTTATGGGTGGGTATTAATTTGGCTATTTCAATACTAATCATTCCACCAAACGAAAGCCCCATTAAAACAGGCTTTTCTTCTTTAATGGGTAAACACATTCTTGCCGCATAACCCTGGATTGTTTCGCCGGGATGGGGTGTTAGCCATGGCAAATAAACCAGCTCACATCCCTCGACGTGGATACGATCAAAGGCCTTTTCATCAGCACCCAAACCGCTTATGCAATATATTTTTTTGATGGTATTTGTTTTTTAGTTGCTGATGATTGGCAGCTGTTAATTCATAAATAAAAGTTCAACGTCCTAAACTTTATAAATTGCAAAACAACTCCCTTAGGGCAATGTCATTAAGCAAAGAATTTGGATGCATAAATAATATCACCCCTTCGGGGTTTTGAATTCAATTTTGCAAAATTAATTCTATATTAATGACATTGCCCTTCGGGATTTTAAGCCTGCCTGAAAGGCTGGTATTATTATAACAAAACGTACAAGACCATGATGTAGAACCCCGAAGGGCAATGTCGTTTTAGTTAAGATAGAGCCTTGCCCATCGGGGCATTATATCGGTAACCACCTGGTTCAGCAATAATTTACGTTCCGTTAGAAATGTTATTTGGACCATCTTGCATTGCAGATGGCATTCCTACGGAACGTCTCAACATTTTACCTGAAATTTCTACCAACATAATGTTACTAACGGAACAAAGAATGCCTAACTGAATGACATTGTGCGGAGGGGTGACATTGAAAAGCATATTGGCTCAACTTAGTGACTTTGCCCACAATGCTCGCCTCAATCAACCACACCAGTCCTCCACTATTTAATTTTTGGCAACACATAATTTTCAACATCTTCCAGCGTAATGGTTTTACCAGATAAAATGATCAGTCTTTCAACCACATTTCTTAATTCACGGATATTGCCTGTCCAGTTGTAATTGGCCAAAACATCCATGGCATTTTTATCGATGGGTTTTTTAGATTGGCCATATTCAGTGGCAATCTTTTCAATATAATAATCTACTAACGTGGGTATATCATCTCTGCGCTCATTCAACGATGGAACATGAATAATAATAACCCCGAGGCGATGGTAAAGATCCAGCCGAAAATTCTTTTCGTCTACTTCCCTTAATAAGTCTTTATTGGTAGCGGCCACCACTCTTACGTCTACATTAATATCTTTATCCGCCCCTACCCTTGTTATCTTTCCTTCCTGTAATGCCCTTAACACTTTAGCCTGGGCGTTCAAACTCATATCTCCTATTTCATCTAAAAATATCGTACCGCCGTTGGCCTGTTCAAACTTTCCAATACGCTGTTTAATAGCCGATGTAAAGGAACCTTTTTCATGGCCAAA
>JANPNY010000691.1:0-12003 GCA_031427745.1 Chitinophagaceae bacterium
GCCTGCCCATTATTTTTTCTTATTTCAATTACGATGTATTCTCATCTCATATAATAAAAGTAACAAGGGATGCAGAAATTGATATTGATAGTGACATTTCCACTTCCCTTATTCAAAAAATAGAAAAGGGTTTAAAGAACCGTAAAAAGGGTAAGCCGGTTCGTTTTATATACGATAAAGAGATAGACCCGTCGCTGTTAACCTACCTGGTAAAGCGATTGGGCTTGAGTGAAAAAGACAACCTGATACCCGGCGGTCGCATTCACAATTTTAAGGATTTTATCAATTTTCCTGAGGCTGTTTTCGCACAAAAGAGCAGCCGTAAAAAGCCGTTTGTTCATCCATTGTTAAAAAGTAAAAAGCAGGTAACAGATGTGGTAATGAAGAAGGATGTATTACTCAGCTTCCCCTTTCATTCTTTTGACAGTGTAATAGATTTATTAAGAGAGGCAGCTATTGACCCGCATGTTACCCATATTAAAATCACCTGTTATCGCCTTGCCGGCAGATCTAAAATCATCAACGCATTATCAAATGCTGTCCGCAATGGAAAGCAGGTGACAGCAGTAATTGAACTGAGAGCAAGGTTTGATGAAGAGGCCAACCTGGAATGGAAAGAAGATCTGGAAGAAGCTGGTGTGAAAGTTTTAATTGGTGTACCCAACCTTAAAATACATGCTAAAATATGCCTGATAAAAAGGGTGATTAACAAACACACCACTCATTACGGTTTTGTTAGCACGGGCAACCTAAATGAAAGCACTGCCAAAATTTATGGCGATCATTGTCTGCTTACTTCCGACAGAAATATTATGGCAGATGTTAACCGTATTTTTCATTACCTGGAACAGCCTAAAACCAGGATACAGTTTTTAAAAGCCTGCAAAACTTTGATCGTTTGTCCTACTAATATGCGCAAGCAATTGCTGCAATTAATAGCCAAAGAAATACGAGTGGCCAATGCAGGAAAACCGGCATCCATCATTTTAAAAATGAATTCGCTGAGCGATGAAATTTTGATTACCCAATTATATGAAGCGGCAAAGGCGGGGGTAGAAATTAAAATGGTTATTCGGGGTATTTTTTGCATGCTTACTGAAAACAATAAGTTTAAAATCCCTGTACAGGCAATTAGCATTGTGGATGAATACCTTGAACATGCAAGGATCATGATTTTTCATAATGGCGGTTTAGAAAAAACATTTATTTCTTCAGCAGACTGGATGGTGCGGAATATTGACCACCGTGTTGAGGCCGCCTGTCCAATATTTGACAAACAAATTCAGCAGGAATTAAAAGATATTTTACAGATACAATTATCAGACAATATCAAAGCCAGAAAACTGGACAATGATCTCAGTAACCAATATGTTAACCCACGCAACACAAAAAAAATTCGCTCGCAGGTAGAAACTTATAATTACCTGTATAAGAAAGCACTGGGGAAATAAGCTGATTTAAATTCAAGAATTATTTAACGGTATAATTGTATTTCAACATCGCCGTATCACTGGTAAGTGTTGGCACCTGATATCCACCTGTATCAAGAATTTTTTTTGGGAAACTGTTCTTTAGTGTAGCAATATCATTTGCTGAAATACCTGTTTTATAAAGATAAATGCCGGACATGGTTTTGATATCCTTCAGGCTCAATAATGCCTGCGCCGAAACAGCTGTACCCACCAGGTTTAGCTGTTGTAATTCTGTAAGGGTTTTTATGCTGGATATACCAATATCGGTGATCTTTGTATAAGAAAGATCCAGCCTTGTAAGGTTGGTAAGCAGGGCAACAGATTGCATGCCCTTGTCATCAATAGAACTGTTACTCAACTTCAACCAAAGTACCTGATCTTTTAACTGCACCAGCAACGCAAGATCAGCGGCAGACACTATCGGATTAGTAACAAAATTCACTGATAAATAATTGCTGTTTTGAGCCACCGGCACCACAATAATTCCTTTGCTTTTTAACTGGTTAATAATTTTTTCATCTCCTTTTTTAACAGGCTTTAGCTCAACAACAGGTACTGTTATTGGAGCATTTGTTTGCTGCAATGCAATCAGGAACGGCTTTATTTTATCTGGCTGCGGCAGTTCTTTTACTTTTTTGGAAACATCGGCGCCATTGCTTATCCACCAATGCAGCAGCGCAATCTGACTTTCTTTTAACTGGGATTTTTCTTTGGGCGGCATGTGGTGTTCATTGTCAACGGGCAATAGCAACCGTTTAATTATTTCACTGCCTTCGGGATCATTCATTTTAATGACTGCACCATGTTTTCCTCCTTTCATCAGCAATGCAATTTCATCCATTCTCAACGAACCTTTTTGCTTGTTAGCGTTATGGCAGGCATAACATTTTGTTTCAAGAATGGGTTGTATCACATCTTTGTAAACAATGGCTTCTTCAATATTTTTTACGGGCTTAATGGTAGTTATCGCTACAGCATCTTTTGAAAAAATATTTTTGAATGACGTTGAAAGGTAATCGGATCCATGCGTCAACGATCCACCCAAATGACCTGTAATTGCAATACAAATGAATAAGCAAATTGCCACTATTCTTCGGCTAGTAATTAACCAACCAAATTTTACCTGTAGCCATAAAAACACCGAAAGTATTGCAACAGTAATGCCCATCCACATATGAAAATCAACCAGGGTTGTTTCATAGTCATCTGTAACGGATAACAGGTAACCGGTAATGCAGGAAGCAACTGCAGCTAAACTGCCTGCTAAAAGCACCACCGGCAGGGCATGATGCAGTGCCTTGTATTTCTCTTGCTTCATTAGTGCCACAAAAAGTAATGCCACCAATAAAATACCAATGGGTAAATGCACGAGTAAGGGATGAAACCGACCAATGAATTCGCTGATTGTTAGTATCACAGTTTACAATTGATAACGCTTACGAAGCAGATGAAGCATGTACACATTTATTTCCCATTGATCGGCAACGGGCTGTTTTGTATAAGGTAATACCGGCATATAATCCGGTGGACCAAACTCTGTTAAAATAGTTAGTACTTCGCCCTGTTGTTGCTTTAGGGCAACAATAGCATCCCACCATTCAAAATGTGCTTTTACAGCCGGCTCCCATTCCGGAGCCCTTGGGTCGTTTACCTGTGGCCCTTCTGGGTGGCCAATTCTGGCGTGTATATGATCTACCCGGGGCAGGGTTAACGCAAGCGTTTCCGGCTGATCCTGCAGTAAACTTTCGCTTACGTTGCACCAGTGCGACACATCAAATGTAATTCGCAAACCTTCTATTTGCTGCAAATATTTTTTTGCAACCGAAGATGCAAACAACATCCTGGAACGGTGGGTTTCGTGACAAATTTTAATACCTGTTTGCCGGGCAATGGAGATGCTGTATTCCACCAACGCCGCATTTTCTTCAAAGGAAAAATAATCACGACCCGAATGACAGTTTATATACAGCGGTTTTTGAATGTTGTTGTTAGCAGCAGCAAAAAGCATTTTTTTAAATGTTTCCAGGTGTGCGGCATAGTTACTTTCGTGGCCTGCCACCAGAAATCCAATATCAAGCTGATTTGCTTTTAATGCAGCAAACAGTTCATCCTGATCTGCCTGTAAAGTGGGCCACCACATTTCGATACCATCGTAACCTTCTGCTTTTACTTTGGCACAAAAACTTGCTACAGAACCTGTATAGCCCCAGCTGGTAGCCAGTATTTTCAACTTAAATCCGGGCTGAGTATTTGCGGTATCTAAAGGCACTGCTGCAAGCATCTCCATTGGTGAAAGCAGCATGGCTGAAGTTGCTGAAGTGGATGATTTGATAAAGTCTCTGCGTTCCATTGACAAATTGTATAATTGAATAATTGATAATTGATAATTGATAATTGAATAATTGATAATTGATAATTCACTATTCACTATTCACTATTCACCATTCACTATTCACTATTCACCATTCACTATTGACCATTCACCATTCACCACTACCTCACCGCTAAGCAATAATCTCGTTAACAACCTTCCCCCTTGTATCTGTTAACCTGAACGGCCGGCCCTGAAAATTAAAAGTAAAACGCTCATGATCAAACCCAAGCTGGTTAAGGATGGTAGCCTGTATGTCAAAGGGCTCTACTTTGCCACTGATGGCGGCATAGCCAATCTCATCCGTTTCTCCATAACTAAATCCTTTTTTAATTCCACCACCTGCCATCCACATGGTAAATGCTTCTGTATGATGATCCCTTCCTTTAAAAGGCATTTTTTTACCTTCCCGGTTTTCCTGCATGGGTGTTCTGCCAAACTCTCCTCCCCATACTATCAGGGTTTCATCTAACAAACCCCTTTGCTTTAAATCCAGTATTAATGCAGTGATTGCCTTATCTGTTTGCTTGCATTTATTCACAAGCCCAAGGTCGATGGCAAGTTCTGCATTGGTACCATGACTATCCCAACCCCAATCGAAAAGCTGAACAAAGCGCACCCCTTTTTCTATTAATTTCCTCGCCAGCAAAGCATTGTTAGCAAAGCATGCTTTGCCAGGCTGCGTGCCATACATTTCATGGATATAGGCCGGCTCGTTGTTAATATTCATCACTTCGGGCGCAGCAATCTGCATCTTATAAGCCATTTCATATTGGGCAATACGGGAAAGAATTTCAGGATCTTTATACTCCTGGTATTCTACTTCATTTACCTGGTTGATTGCATCGATCGATGCCTTTCTTACATCTCTGTCAATGCCATCCGGATCGTTGATAAACAATACCGGATCTCCTTCGCTTCTGCACTGAACACCCTGGTAAACACTGGGCAAAAAACCGCTACCCCAAACACTTTTGCCAGCATCGGGATTTTGTCCGCCGCTGGTAAGCACAACAAATCCCGGTAAGTTTTGATTTTCTGAACCAAGGCCATAAGTAACCCAGGAGCCGATACTTGGCCGCCCTAATCTTGCCGACCCAGTCTGCATCATCAGTTGTGCAGGTGCATGATTAAACTGATCTGTACTCACTGCTTTTAATAAACATATTTCATCAACCACCGATGACAAGTGCGGAAGGTTATCGCTCATCCAGATACCGCTGCTGCCATGCCTTGAAAACTTTGCCTGCGGACCAAGCATTTTGGGTACGCCTCTTATAAAGGCAAAGCGTTTTCCTTCCAGTAAAGATTGCGGACAATCCTGGCCGTCCATTTTCATCAGTTCCTCTTTGTAATCAAATAATTCAAGTTGTGAGGGAGCACCTGCCATGTGCAGGTATATAACACTTTTGGCCTTGCCCAAAAAAGGTGGTGCCTTGGGTAATAAAGGATGTGCCGGATCAAACGAAACCGGATTGTTAACGGCAGTACTGCCGCAACTTCCCAATAATGCACCTAATGCCAATGAACCAAGGCCCATGGCACTTTCTTTTATAAAGTGGCGCCGTGAGTTAACCCTGGCATGGTGCTGAATGGCCTCCTGCACCAATCGTTGGGTATTTAATTCCTTTTGGGTCATGCTTTAGGTTGATTAAAAATGAACGAAAAAATTAGGTTGTTTTTATGGCATTCCATGTTGCGAATTAATTTTTTGTAACCACTTCATCTAAATTTAAAATGGCATTTGCTACCACCGTTAATGCTGCTGCTTCCGCTCCGCCAGCAGTTGCATTTATACCCATCACTTTATTTATTTTTTTGCTGTCGCTTTTAAAACTGTTAAAGGCCGTATTGTATAATTTTTGCAGTGCCTGCAAACTTTTTTCATCTATAGCATGATTGGTTGCCAGCCGGAAACCCGTTGCAATTTGGTCCTTGGTTGCAACGCCTCCCTGCTGCCTCATTCGGTTGGCAAAATGCCTCGCAATATCCAGGTAAGCTGAATCATTTAATGTGGTAAGCGCCTGCAAAGGCGTGTTGGTGCTGATTCGTCTTACAGTACATACTTCTCTTGATACAGCGTCAAACGCCATCATAGAGGGATAGGCTGCAGAGCGTTTCCAATAAGTGTACAATGCCCGCCGATACTGGTCTTCTCCTTTACTCTGTACCCATGTTGCGCCGCTCCAGGGCGACAGCCAAATACCATTGGGCTGGTAGGGATAAACAGCCGGGCCATACATTTTGCTACTCATCAAACCACTGATACAAAGCACCTGATCCCTCACCTGCTCTGCTGTTAAGCGAACCCTGGAAGAGCGGCTGTAGAATTTATTGTAAGGATCTTTTTGTAATGCAGCGGGCGTTACCGCAGCATCCTGCTGGTAGGTGGCACTAGTGATAATAGATTTGATCAATTTTTTTATACTCCATTTATCTGCATGCATCAGTCGATAGCTTAACCAATCGAGCAGTTCAGGATGCGTTGGTGCAATACCCTGCGAGCCCATATCTTCCAGTGTTTCTGCCAAGCCAGCTCCAAATAGTTGTTGCCAGATGTGGTTCACCAGGGTTCGGGCTGTTAATGGATTTTGATCGGACGTTAGCCAGCTGGCCAACCCGAGCCTGTTTTTGGGCGCATTGGCAGGAAACGGATTTAAAGAATGTGGTACATCTGCAGTTACTTTTTTACCTTTTACCAACCAGTTACCCCGCTCAAAAACATAAGAAGTACGATGGAGGGAAGCAGGATTTTCCATCATGATGGGTGTGGTGGGTACATTTGCCGTAAGCAGCTTCCAGTAGGCATCCTGGTTGGCAGCAAATCCATTTTTATCAGCTCCTGAAAGTTTTTCAGTAAAATAAAACCAATCGAATGTTACACCGTTTGTTTCGGGAGAAGTAAGCGTTGGATTGCTGTAGCTGAAATATATATTATGCCGCCCCGCCGTAACAAATAAGTTTGATGCTGCGATCGTCCAGCCATTTTTTGATGACACGATGGGGATGGTTGCAATAACTTTCCCTTTGGGGTTATCAAGATGTATTGTCCAGGTACCGCCGCTGATGGTTGACTGGTAGCGGTAAATAAGTTGATTTTTATTCTGCAGCTCTACATTTTGTACGCGGCAACTGGCATTATTCCTGAGGGCAAGCCATTTAGTATCGCTTAGTTCTGCATTCACAAAACTATCAGCAGTTAATGAGTTAATAGCAGGTTGCCAGGTTTTTAAAAAAGTGTACGCTTCTGCTGCTTTTGCAGGATTATCATTTTGTTGAATCCAGTCTTTTACCTGTTCAAGTTCCCGTTTCATCGAATCATTGTAGTGCCGAAACAGTGGATAATCGGCTTCTGTATCCTCATCCCTGGTATCATTAAAAAAGGCCATGAATTTATAATACTCATCGTGTTTAAAAGGATCGTAAGGATGGCTATGACATTGCACGCAGGCAAAAGTGGTACCCATGGTTGCCTGCCAGGTAGTGTTAACCCGGTCCATTACTGCGGATGTTCTAAACTCTTCGTTATCGGTGCCGCCCTCATCATTGGTCATGGTATTGCGATGAAAAGCAGAAGCAATATAATCATCGTCTGTAGGGTTGGGCAAAAGATCACCTGCGATTTGTTCGGTTAAGAACCGATCGTAGGGCTTGTCGTCGTTAAACGCATGAATAAGCCAGTCTCTGTACCGCCATATGTTTCGGTTTACATCCCGTTCATAGCCTTTTGTATCAGCATACCTTGCTAAATCAAGCCAAAAGGAAGTCCATTTTTCGCCGTATTGAGGTAAGGCAAGCAATGAATCAACCAGAGTTGCGTAGGCTGATTCGCTTTCATCAGCCAAATATTTTTTGGCAAGATTTTCCGGTGCCGGCATCCCGATAATATCGAGGCTTGCCCTGCGTAACAAGGTTTGTTTATTGGCTTGTTTAGAAGGTGCCAACTCCTGCTCATTTAATTTTTGTTCAATAAAAAGATCTACCTCGTTTTTTGCCCAACTGCTTTTTTTATTTATCAATCCAAAGAAAGTAGTTGCGGTAGGAACAGGAACATTTTTAACGGGAGTATAAGCCCAATGATCGCCCCATTTGGCTCCTTGTTTTATCCATTTGCTAAACAGGTTAATTTCTTCTTTGGTCAGCGGATCATGTTTGTAGGGCATTCTTTCTTCGGGGTCCTTATTGGTAATGCGCTGCATTAGTTCGCTTTTTGCAGGCTCGCCGGGGATAATAGCAGGCTTACCCGATTCGGTTACAGCCATGGCTTCTTCCCTGAATAAAAAACTAAATCCTCCCTTTTGTTTTACACCACCATGGCAGGATATACAGTGCTTATTGATGATTGGTTTTATTTGTGTGGTAAAATCAACTGTATCTTTCTTGCCAATCCATGCAAAAGAAATGATGGAAAGCACCAGCACCAGCAAGGCAATAATTAATATGGAACTGATTGATTTCATTTAAAAGAATATTGGTTGGTGGCTCCCTGGTATTTTTTTGTTGGTTACGAAACAACAGCTGCAAGGCAAACAGTTGCTTGTTAAAAACACATTTTATAAATTAAAAGCTAATCTACGAAAGTTACGGCTTTTGTTTAGTTTGCTATCACATTTAAATAAGATTTGCTTTTAAAAGTATGATACAAATTTTGATGAAGCCTGATTTTGGAAACGAAAGTTAATTGCACAAAAATTGCAAATTGAAACAGAAAGTGTACTCTTTAAATATTGAAATACCTCATTTCTGCCCCAATTATCCACAACAAAATATTTCAAATTTATTTTCTATTTAATTATACGAATTTTGATGCATTCAGGTGAGTTAATCAGTAAACCTTTAACCCGGACATTTTGAAATTAGCAGCAATAGATATAGGCAGTAATGCGGCAAGGCTTTTAATTACAGAGGTAGTGAAAGATGATAAAGGTAACGAATCATTTAACAAGCTAAATCTCCTGAGGGTGCCGCTCAGGCTGGGTTTTGATGTATTTGATCTGGGACTGATATCTAAACCCAAAATGGGAATGATGCTGCAAACGATGAAGAGTTTTAAGCATTTATGTAATGCCTATGAGGTGGCACATATAATAGCCTGCGCCACCAGCGCCATGCGGGATGCTACCAACAGCCAGGATATTATCCGTAAAGTAAAATTAGAAACAGGCATTTCCATAGAAGTAATATCCGGCGATTTTGAAGCCGGCCTTATATATGAAAACCATGTTGCCGAGAAGATGGATAAAGACCATAGCTACCTCTACATTGATGTGGGGGGCGGCAGTACAGAATTATCTTTTTTTAGTAACGGCATTCTCATCTACAAAAAATCGTTCAACATTGGCACCATACGGCTGTTGAAAAATATGGTAACAGATGTTGAGTGGGATTCGATGAAGGAAACCATCCGTGCCTTTACCAAAGGCCACCAGGAAGTAGTAGCAATTGGAAGCGGAGGTAATATCAACAAAGTATTTTCTATGAGCAAAAAGAAAGATGGCAAGCCACTTTCACTTGAGTTGTTGAGGGACTATTACAAAGAACTAAGCAGTGTAACACTTGCAGAAAGAATAATAAAATATGCTTTAAGGGAAGACAGGGCGGATGTAGTTGTCCCTGCGTTACTGATTTATATCAATGTAATGCGTTGGGCCGGTGCTTTGGAAATTTTTGTACCTAAAATTGGATTGGCTGATGGACTTATCCGGCATTTGTACGATGAAGTAAAAACCTAAACAACCGTTCCTATTTTAGAACAAACGGATTGGTGTAAATCTGCCGTATCTTTTTCCGTTATGATAAAAAACCTATTGCTAATTGCTTCCATTGAATATCAGAGAAACTAAGTATTGCACCTGTTGCTACTACTTTATTCCTTAAGGCATCGATCGTGTTTTCGCTTTGGTCGTTTGGCTTTTTATTTCTCCCGTGAATTTCGGCAGTTTCCACAGTCTTTTCTCTTTTTATTAAAAAGGTACTGGTAGATGAATCAGAAAAAAAATGAGCAATTGTTTCTTTGTTATTAAGCGGACATGAAGCCGGCCTAACGTTAATCCTGATTAAATCTGTGTCAGTGATTGTATCAGCACCGGTGAAAATATTTTCAATTTTTACCCAGTCGTAACCTTCTCCATCCACAGACCCCGGGCCTGGTATGTCAATTTTAAAATAGTCGCCCTCCTGGGGCAGTCTTTCAACTTCATTACCATAGCTGTCGCACAATTTAAAGGCAGCTTTAATAATTCCTTTGCTAATGTTTTCCCAGTTATTTACATCCAATAATTTATCAACTAACTCCCGATAAAGCTTGATAGCATCCTGTTTACTATCGCAGCCAACTGAATAGCTGTTATCTGATTTACCACCGGCTGTTTGCTCGGGAATTATTTCAATTGCCATAAAATGCCAACTATTTTAATTAAAACAATCATTCGGCCTGTATAAAAAATTAAAGAGAACAGCAGGAAATTATTTCCCCAGCGTTAATGGCGACCAGGGGGTATAAATTAAAAAGTTTGCAGGTATAAAGAACTTATGCCTTATTAAAAAATAGCTTAAAAACAGTTCCCTGCGATACCACTGAGTCAACATAGACAGATACATTGTGCAATTGTAAAATATTAAGGGTTGATGCCAGCCCCAACCCAACCCCGTTTTGCTTGGTGGTAAAGTAGGGTTCAAATAGTTTTATCAAATTTTCGTTGCTGATACCGCACCCGTTGTCCTTTATAAAAACTTCATATTGCAAATCTTCGTTTTCCCTTAAAGAAATCACTAATTCGCCCTTTTCCTTTTGCATGGCCTCCACTGCATTTATAATTATATTCAGTAAGGCTATTTTCAGTTTTTCGCTGTCAACCATCACCCATGCATGGTCTCTTAAATAATCTTTTTTAAGTTGTATGTTGTGGAGATTCAAACGGTCACCTGCAGCCTCGAGGCTTTCATCTAAGATTGACTGAAGCGGCTTTTTTTCAACCAGTATTTCACCAGGAGTGGATGTATTCAACAATTCACTTACCAGCTTATTAATACGATTGGCGTTACGGGCTATAATATCCGTATACAGCGCCCTTTCTTCCTTCTCCGATACCTCTTTTAGCTCACCGAGCGAAAGCAGAATGCTATTTAAAGGATTCCTTATTTCATGCGCCATGGTTCGTAAAATCCGACTTGCCATTTTCATTTTTTCCAGGGCAAGGTTGGCTTTCTCGGCTTTTTTCAAAGCTGTTATTTCATGTATAATTCCCTGGTAATAGGTGGTACCAGTAATGTCAGCTTCTTTTGACAGGGTAACCACACAATTTTTTATTCCGGATTCAGTAGCATTAAAATCTGTTGACCGGTCGTTGATAAAACCTTTGGAGATAAGTTCATTTTTTATGTAAACGATATCTTGCTGATTGCACAAAAAATCAAATACTGTTTTGGAGGTTAATTTTTCTCTGCTGCATTCGAGCAGGCAGACAGTGGCATCATTTACTTCCAGAAATTTAAAATCTTTATTTACAGTAAATACAGGATCTTTTGAGCGTTCAAAAATATTGCGGAATTTTTGCTCGTTGTTGCGAAGTGCTTTCTCCGTAGTTGCTCTTTCCAGCGCATACCGGATAGTTCGTTCAAGCTTTTCTTCGTTAAGGTCACTTTTTACAAGATAATCAACAGCACCATATTCCATTGCCATTTTATCTATTTTGCGGTTGCCATTGCCGGTAAGTAGTATTAATGGTACTCCACAATCATTTTTAATTGCTTCCTGTATTAACTCTAGCCCGGTTTTTGGGCCAAGCCAATAATCAATAAAATAAAGGTCGTGTCCAGCTTCGCATATTTTGAGTGCAGCTTCTTTGTAGTTGCCACACCAGTCTATAAGAAATTCCTGCTCCCTTATAGCGTTTATGTAATCACTGATAATCAGAAAGTCGTCTTCGTCGTCATCAATAACTAAAATTTTTACAGGTGGGTTCATAATTATTTAGGTTTTAACAAACACCGTTATTGAGCTGCTCCCCGAGCAGGTGCAGTATTTTCCGATAGCCTATACCCCGGCATCGTTGTAAACACAATGGGTAAGGCAGCAGTAAACTGGTCAATAAAAATTAAAATTCCGTGTAAATAAAAAATAAGCATTCCCACAACTTATCCTCCGCAAAAAAGCAAATT
>JANPNY010000692.1:0-2211 GCA_031427745.1 Chitinophagaceae bacterium
TTAAAAAAGAAATGGGCAGCGATCCTGCTGCTGTAGCATTTGATACCGTAAACAGCGGCGTTGCAAAAAATGTGGATGTTATTATTATTGATACTGCCGGCCGTTTGCACAACAAAGCTTATTTAATGGATGAGCTTACTAAAATTAAAAGAGTTATTCAAAAAGTTATACCTGATGCACCGCACGAAGTAATGCTGGTGCTGGATGGCAGTACCGGGCAAAATGCATTGGAGCAGGCCAAACATTTTACTGCAGCTACCGATGTTACTGGTTTAACCATTACAAAATTAGATGGCACTGCCAAAGGCGGTGTGGTGCTGGCCATTGCCAATCAATTTAAAATACCTGTAAAATTTATTGGTGTGGGCGAAAAGGCCGAAGACCTGCTGGTTTTTGATAAACATGATTTTGTTGACAGCCTTTTTAATCTCGGATGATCTGGCTAGCCGATGATTACTCCGTCATAAAACAACTCACAGAGGTTAGCAAGCTCCCTATCTGAACATTGAAAATTGAGCATTGTGTATTGAATATTTAATCACAGGTTTATTTATTAATGATATCTGACAAAATGCTCAATACACAATGTTCAACACTCAATGATCAATCAAACCACAAAAAAAGCCCCTGTAGAAACAGGGGCCGGTTACCAAAACTAACTGCTTATGAGAAAATCTTTATTGTTTAATTTTTATAACACAAATATCTATACATTTTAAATGGGCTGCTGTTAAGAAAATACAAAACGCAGTTAAAGTAGCGTTAAAACGATTTGACAAAGCAGCATTGGTTTACAAAGTGATGACAAAAAAAACCGCCCTTAAAAGAGCGGCTTCCATATTTTTTTCTATGTGCTGTGCTGAATTAACTTCCTCCCATGCCTCCGCTGTTCTCTGTTCTTTTATTTTCTTCTTCAATGCCTGATTTACGCTGACGTGCAGCTTTTATCTGCATGCTACCAAAACGCATACTGAAGTTTAATTTAAACTGGCGGCTTTCCGGGTTGCCATAGAAAGAATTTTGCTGACCACTAAAATCTGCATTAGCTATGTATTTCAATGAATTGAACACATCACCTACTGTAGCTTTAATGGTTCCTTTTCCTTTGAAAAGTGTTTTTTGAAGACCGGCATCAATACTATAAATCGACTTGGTTTTGTAAGATCCTTGCCAAACTGATGGCGAATTATAGAAGCCGCTTAACTCAGCAGTAAATCCTTTGCCAAGCTTAAAACTGTTTTGCATGAAAAAGCTAAGTGTAAATACTTCTATATTAACCACACGGTTGCCGCCACCAAAATCGGCCTTGTAACTAGACCATGAAGTATTAGTATTGGTAAAGAAACTGTACCATTTATATTGAAATGGATAGCTTACGTTGAAACTTACAATATCCTGTGTAGCCAGGTTCTTTTTTGTAAGTAAACTTTTTGAGCCAGACACATCGGGCAGCATCGTAAAAATATCTTTTACATGGCTATAATTAAGCCTTGTATTTAGTTTGTATTTATAAGTATTGGTAATGCCAAAACTGTTGGTGTATTGAGGTCTAAGCTCTGTGTTGCCCTTCATATAGGAGTAATCATTCAGCCTGAATTCAAATGGATTCAAATCCTGATAAGCTGGGCGGTCTATGCGCCTGCTGTAAGTAATGCCCCATTGATTTAATGGATTTTTGTTGTAGGTGATAGCGGCGCTTGGAAATAAACCAACATAATTGCGGTTTATAGATGAATCAAAATTATTGGCAGTGCCATCATTAATAGTGCCTGTAGAGCGCCCCTTTGAATTGGTATGCTCAACCCTGAGACCTGCCTGTATCATAAATCCTTTAAACGCCCGGTTGTAATTTGCATAAGCAGCATTGATGTTTTCATCATACGAAAAAAGATTCTTTTCACTGGTTACCTTGGTATCCTCCACACTGGTACGATTAAAGTTATTATCCGTATTCACAAATCCGATCTTACCTCCATATCCCAGCTTTCCTTTTTTAAAATTTTGTTCGTAATCAATTTTAAAAGAATAGATCTCGATATCTGTTGGCGAAATCATATGGTTTGAAGTGCTATATTGCTTTACAGTTCCGGTTCCATTATAATAATCGTTGGGTTGTAACTGGTTATTGCGCAGGTTAAATATGCCGTAATCCACATCAATGTTTAATTCGCTGCCGCCGGTTACTGCATACTTGTAATTTGCATTGAAATT
>JANPNY010000693.1:0-12312 GCA_031427745.1 Chitinophagaceae bacterium
GGAACTTGGATTGTTACTGTATTTTATACTGGGTAATTTATTTAATTCATTCGTGATAATTTCTAATACTTCATTCACGCCTTTTATTACCTCTTCATTTGTAAACCTTATTACTTTAAAACCCTTCTCCTTTAACCAACTTGTTCTTATTTCATCGGCTTCTTTATTTTCTGGCAACTGGTGTATAAGACCGTCAATTTCAATAACCAATTGTTTATCCAGGTAAACAACATCAGCAATATATGATCCGATAATGTGCTGCCTTCTGAACTTAAACCCGTCTAATTTTTTCGATTTTAATAAATCCCACAAAATCTCTTCCGCCTTAGTAGGTTGACTTCTATGCTTTAATGCGTATTCCTTTAACAATGGATAAAACGTAGGGTCGGCCATTGCATATCCGAAGCCCACTTTCACCACCCCTTCCCCTTGGGAAGGGGCTTTAGCCGGTTCCTCAACCGGCACACCAGCCGTTGGGGTTGGGTATGGTTTTATAAAATCCGCCAACGAAAGGTTGGGTTGCCCTGCAGCTTTTTTTGATTGTTGCCGTAAAAACTCAAGTTGTATGGTTGATTCATTGTTGTTTACTTCCACCGTATCTGCAGCAGTTTTTGTTGCTTCCCAAAAACCCACCACACCTCTTGCGCTCAACCATTTTTCGTCGATAATTTGCTGTAATAATATTTTGGCATCATTGTAGAGTTTGGTGGCTTCTTTACCAATTACTTCATCCGTTAATAACGCTGGAAACTTGCCGTGCATTTCCCAGGCAATAAAAAATGGTTGCCAGTCAATGTATGGAGCAATTTCTTCTAAAGGATATTTATCAAATAGTTTGGGGCCGGTAAACGTTGGCTGTACTGGCTCGTAAGATGCCCAATCTATTACTGCTCCATTTTGTTGTGCAGCAGCAAAAGGCAATAATTGTTTTACCGTTTTTCTGTTGCCAAAATCTTCTTTTAGCTGGTTGTATTCTTTTTTGATATTGCCTAAAAAATCAGGCTTGTGTTCTTTGCTCAACAAGCTGCCGGCAACGGTTACACTGCGGCTTGCATCGAGGACATGAATAACACCTTCATCAAATTGCGGTGCAATTTTTACTGCTGTGTGCATTCTGGAAGTAGTGGCACCTCCAATCATCAATGGCTGTTTCATTCCCCTGCGTTTCATTTCATGTGCTACGTGTACCATCTCATCCAGCGAGGGCGTTATCAATCCGCTGAGACCAATGATATCTACCTTTTCTCTTTCGGCAGTGTCTAAAATTTTATCTGCCGAAACCATTACACCCAGGTCAATAATATCATACCCATTGCAGCCTAAAACCACGCCTACAATGTTTTTTCCAATGTCATGCACATCGCCTTTTACAGTAGCCAGTAAAATTTTAGCTGCACCTGCAGTTTCTTCGTTAATGGTGCCTGCGGCAAGATGGGCTTCTTTTCTATCTTCTTTTTCCTGCTCAATAAATGGGGTAAGTACGGCAACAGATTTTTTCATTACCCTGGCACTTTTTACTACCTGCGGTAAAAACATTTTGCCGGCTCCAAACAAATCTCCCACTATGTTCATGCCATCCATTAGCGGTCCTTCAATTACATCCAGCGGTTTGGGATATTTTTGCCTTGCTTCCTCCGTGTCTGCTTCAATATAATCGGTAATACCATTGATGAGCGAATGGGATAATCTTTTTTCTACCGGTTCGTTTCTCCATTTTTCATCTTTAATAATTTCCTTGCCTTTGGCTTTTACGGTTTCTGCAAAGTTGATGAGTGCCTCGGTAGCTTCGTTGTTATCATTGTTGCGATTGAGTAAAACATCTTCGCATAAATCTCTGAGTGTTGGTTCGATTTCATCGTACACTACCAACTGGCCTGCGTTTACAATGCCCATATCCATGCCTGCTTTGATGGCATGAAACAGAAATACGGAATGGATTGCTTCCCTAACATGATCATTGCCCCGAAACGAAAAAGACACATTGCTTACACCACCACTAACTTTTGTTAGCGGCATTAATCTTTTAATTTCCCGGGTGGCTTCAATAAAGTCTACTGCATAATTATTGTGTTCTTCAATACCGGTTGCTACTGCAAAAATGTTGGGATCAAAAATGATATCCTGCGGAGCATAACCTACCTGCTGTACCAATATTTTGTATGCCCTATGGCAAATTTCTATTTTACGTTCTTTGGTATCTGCCTGACCCAGTTCATCAAACGCCATTACAATTACAGCGGCTCCATAGCTTCTACAAATAAAGGCCTGCTCAATAAATTTAGCTTCGCCTTCTTTCATGGAGATGGAATTTACAATGCACTTACCCTGCACGCATTTTAAACCTGCTTCTATAATCTGAAACTTAGAAGAGTCGATCATGATGGGTATTTTGGCAATATCCGGCTCTGACTGTACCAGGTTTAAAAAAGTGGTCATGGCCTGCACGCCTTCCAGTAAAGCATCATCCATATTTACATCCAGCACCTGTGCTCCGCTTTCTACCTGTTGCCTTGCTACGCTCAGGGCTTCTTCGTACTTATCTTCTTTGATAAGCCTTGCAAATTTTTTGCTGCCAGTTACGTTGGTGCGCTCGCCTACATTTACAAAATTGGTTTCCGGGCGAACGACCAGTGGTTCTAAGCCGCTTAGTCGTAAATATGGTTTGATATGTTTTGTTTCGCTCATAATTTTATTTTTTATTTTTACCACAGAGGTAAAAGAGGATTTTCACAGAGGAAAAGAAGTTTTGCTGAAGTTATTTTTCTTGATATTTTATTTCAGTAAATAAAATCATACTCCTTTCGAAACGATATTTAATTAAAATCAGAATAGGTGATTTAAATATTTTAATTGCATTTTATAGAAGCAACACCTTTGTAATCTTTTTAATCTTCCAACCCCTCTGTGGTAAAAAATATAATTCCATTTACAGAATCAATCTTTTTATACCATTTTTTAAATGGGCTGTATGAAAATTCAGTAATAATCCAACTTTACAGCCTGATAACTTTAAATAGGTTAAAACCTGTGCTGTATGTACCTCTGCGAATGCTTCTACAGTTTTGATTTCTACAATAACTTTGTATTCTACCATTAAATCTACCCGATAACCAATTTCCATTTTTACTTCTTCATACAATAAGGGTAAGGCTTTTTCCTTTTCCGTATAAATGCCGTTTTTATTCAGCACATAAAACAAGCACTCTTTGTAAGATGACTCCAATAATCCCGGTCCAAGCTCTGTATGCACTTTAAATGCATACTTAAGAATTTGTTCGGTTAATTTATTTAAATCCTCCATACACTATATTTTCAAATAAAATCCTCCTTTACCTCTGTGAATACCTTCTTTACCTCTGTGGTAAAAACTGTGGTAAAAGTTTACAACGTCTCCTCCATTACCGGCAACTCCCTTGTTTTAAATTTACTCACTTCCTGTGCAATATGTTTGATATGATCTGGCGTGGTGCCGCAGCAACCGCCTACAATATTAAGCCAGCCATTGGCTGCCCATTCTTCAATAATGTGTGCCGTTTCGTGTGGTTGTTCATCGTATTCGCCAAAGGCATTGGGCAGGCCTGCATTGGGATAGGCAGATACATAACAGCCTGCTATTTGCGATAATTCTTCCACATGACTTCTCATTTCTTTGGCACCCAAGGCACAGTTTAATCCCACACTTAATGGGTTAGCATGCATTACCGAGGTGTAAAAAGCTTCCAGTGTTTGTCCACTTAATGTGCGGCCACTTGCGTCGGTAATGGTTCCGCTGATCATGATGGGTAAAGCCTCCCTGCCCCCCAATGGGGAGTTTTTAGACCCTTCATTTCTGAAGTATGTTTGAATGGCATAAATGGCCGCTTTTGCATTGAGGGTATCAAAGATGGTTTCTATTAACAACACATCTACGCCACCATCTACCAGGCCTTTTATTTGTTCGGTGTAAGCAGCCGCAACTTCGTCGAATGTTACCGCACGATAGCCGGGGTTGTTTACATCGGGGGAAAGACTGAGTGTTTTATTTAGCGGACCAATGGCACCGGCAACAAACCTTGGCTTATCGGGGTTTTTTGCAGTGTATTCATCTGCTGCTGCCCTGGCACATTGGGCAGATGCCACATTTAATTCGTAGGCCAGCGACTGCATGTCGTAATCGGCCTGTGCAATTAGGGTGCTGCTGAAAGTATTGGTTTCAATGATATCGGCACCGGCTTCTAAATATTGTTTATGAATGGCGGTGATGATATCGGGCCGGGTAATGCTGAGCAAATCGTTGTTGCCTTTTACATCTGTGTGCCAGTCTTTAAATCTTTCGCCGCGGTAATCTTCCTCTTCTAACTTATGCTGTTGTATCATGGTGCCCATGGCGCCGTCTATAATGAGGATGCGTTCTTTTAAAACTTCTTGAATTGTTTTTTTCATGCGCTTGAAATGTTGCTGTTTACCGGGTTGTGTTGCTGCTTGTTGGTATGCCGTACAAGTGAGTGACACAACGATGATGACCAATGATAAAATGTTTGTGCCCCAAAAAAACGGGCAGACAACCAATGAATTTGTAAACGACAACTAATCTGGAGAAAAAATGCAGAGTGGCTTCGTTTATTAGTTCAGTTGTAAAAAGTGTACAGGCTGAACAATAAACAAATCTGCCTGTAAACAGTTGCAAAAATACAGCAACATTGTTGAAATGCAAAATGCAGCAATACCAGGTTGCTGCATTGTAAAGCAAATTAAAAAATGTTAAACTATGATTTCTTTTTGCCGATGTTAAAAACTCTTGAAATATTGAAGCCGAAAAGAATATCCCCTTTTTGCCATTTGCCGGTTGTTTCGCTGATAAAATTCTTTTCCGTCATGGCTCTTGTGTTGGTAAAATGTAACTGAAAAACATGGCCACCGGTTTCAATATCGAAGCCAACGGATAAGGAATTGGTGGTGCCTTTTATTTTATATCCGGGGATCATATAATAGTACTCCACGTTAAAACTGGTTCGTTTGGTAAGTTTTTGCCGGCCGCCGATGCCGATTGCCAGTAAATCGTTTGGCTCAGCAATTAAGGGCGATAGATTACGGTGTATAAATGTGGGCATTATTTGCAGGGAAAGAGCCTCGGAAAATTTTCGGGCGATAATAAGCTGGTGTGTATAGGATACCCTGGAACTGAATGGGTATTTATTGCTGGAATCGCCCCAATCGAGGGTTCTTATTGCCAGGGTAGGTACATAGCTGACGGTGACCGGCATCTTTTTTTTACCGGTTGACTGGCGCAATATTTTTATTTTAAAAAATGCATCGAAGGTTTTTTGGTAGGTGCTGCGGCCAATGCCCACCATCAGGGTATTGGTAATTCCGTAATCGAGGCCCATGCGCATAGTTGCATTGTCTAACCCAAATAACTGGTAAGCCCCGTTATTAAGTGTGCCAAAACGGTGAGAAATTTTTACATCCAATACTGCTTTGCCAAGCGTTTCTATGGTGTGGCCATTTATTAAGCGGCTTGACTTAAAAGTTGCTGCAGCATAGTCGGTTGTACTATTGGTTGTTTCTATTTCCAACCTGTCTATCAGGTCGGTAGTGTCCGTAGTATTTTGCGCTTTTACGTATTGGTTAAGGCTTGCAAATACACAGCACAACAGTAGTATTTTTTTTTGTAGCATAAGAGAAATACTCATTTGTAATAAGAGATTTTACATTTTTTGATCGTACAGGCAGCTTACTTTTATTTCAATGGTTTTAGAAATTTTACTTTCTACTATTGCTGGTATCACTATCTTATAATCGGCGAGTGCAACACTAAATACAGATGATCCGGTGATAGCTCCTCCTTTAATGCTGATGTTGCCCTTGCTGGTTATTTTGTTGGTAATACCATGCATGTTTAAATCGCCACTTACCACTACCGGGTAAACCCCGTCTTTTAAAAAATTTATTTTGTTGATGTCGGCAATAGTTCCTTTAAAAGTTGCTTTTGGAAATTGATCACTCTCCATGTAATTCTCATTAAAATGTTCTTCCATTAATGCCTTTTTAAAGTGAAATCCTTTAATAAATAAAGAGAATTGTAACTCTGCGGTTGTTGCATTCAGCACACTCATTACCTGGTTATTATCTGCCTGGATATTTTCAACATAGGTTTTGGAAAAAAAAGAGATACTACCGTTTTTTGTAAAAAATTTTTGTGCAAAAACAAGGTTGCTGCAAATGATGAGTAGGGTTGAAAAGAGCAATTTTTTCATTGGTTATGGTTAAAGTATTTATTAATTATCCAATGCACCGTTATCGATCCAGCATTTGAGTAAGTCGATTGCTGCAGGCTGTAAAGGACCGCTTGCAGGCATCGATTTTTCCACAACAGCCCGTTCATAAATCCTGTCTTTTGCTGCGCTGATTTGGGCATAAGTCTGTAATACAACGCCGCCGGAAGCTTGTGTATCGTGGCAGGTAAGTGTGGCACATTTGCTGGTAATAAGTGGCAGTATATCTGTACGGAATTTTGCAGGGGATGTAGCACAGTTTACAGGACCAGTGATGGAAGGATTCAGTAACTCTGCTTTGTCATACCTGCATGCTCCAACCAATAATACTGATAGGGTAAAAAGGGTTGCAGTTAAAGAGATTTTTATTTTCTGGTAACGCATAAACAACTTTATTTTTAAAAGAATGATTTTTACCCGGTTTTATACTTGCAGCGTTTTGTGCGTTTACGTAAATTGGCTGCCATAGTTAGTTTAGGGTTATCTGTCAAGATAGCATCTTGTTAAATAAACATCTCCTTTAATGCCAAGGTCAGCATCTCCCTGGCCAATACCATTGCAAATACCTTTGATGTTTACATTCTGGCCTGCCTGTAAATTATTTGAATCTTGCTCTATGGTGCAATTGATATAAGCGCCATCTGTATTGGTTTTAATAAGTACTACTGTTTGGTTTTGTTGGTTTTTTAAAATACGGTTTATTGTACCGGATACTTTAATTACCTGTTGAGTAAATTTTTTGTTTGCAGCAATAGAATCTGTACTAAAAATTTTATATAAACTAACTGCATCCGTTTTTAGAGCGGCGGCATTTGCAACATCCTGGTGCGGTTTGTTCCACAAATAAAATGCAGCAGCTACTCCTATAAGGATGAGTAGACAACATGTTATCATTATATTTTTAACTGTGCCTGTCATTTTTTAATTAACGTAGAAAATATTATTAACTCAATTACAGAGTTACCTATTTAAAGTAACTCAATTTTAAAATCTGCCTTTTTTAACCAAATCTTTACAAAGCCTTGGAAGAGGCCGCAGTCATTAATTTCATATCGTATCATTTTGTAAAAAGTTTGCGTTGAATTTACGAAAAAAGAGAAGGATATTTTCTGCAGGCGAAATTAAATTGTACCTGCAGATTTAACTATTGGGAGTTATGTAATTTTCAACAGGAATACGGTTGCTGATACTTTTTGCCAACGTCATTTCATCGGCATACTCCAACTCTCCGCCAAAGGCAATGCCACGGGCAATGGTGGTTATTTTTACCGGAACGCCTTTTAGCTTTTTGTTGATATAATAGATGGTGGTATCGCCTTGTACATTGGCATTGAGGGCAAAAATAATTTCAGTAATACTTTCTTTTTCAACCCTGCTTACCAGCGAATTGATGGTAAGTTGCTCCGGCCCCACGCCATCCAGTGGCGAAATAATGCCGCCTAAAACATGGTACAATCCATTGAATTGCTGGGTGCTTTCAATGGCAATTACATCCCGGATGTTTTCAACCACACAAAGCATCTCTTGTTTGCGGGAGGTGTTGCCGCAGATATTACAGATAGCAGTATCGGATATATTGTGGCAGCGGTTACAGAATTTAATAGCTTCCCTCATGTGCGAAACAGCACTGCTGAATAGCCTTACAGCCGTTTCATCCTGCTTAATTAAATGGAGTACCAGCCGCAGGGCTGTCTTTTTGCCGATGCCGGGTAGTTTGGAAAATTCATTCACCGCATTTTCTAAAAGAGAAGAAGAAAAAATCATGCGGCAAAGATAGAGTTGTGGGTTGATAAGTGATTGGATGTTGGCTTAACAAGTTAACAGGTTGGTAGATACCTGGGAAAAGTGCATTGCAACCCAAAAAAAGGCTGCTGAATATTATAAACCATTTTAACCCACGTTAACCCACGTTAAACCATCTTAAACAACATTCAACAACATTCAACAAATTTCAACCAACCCCATCTACAATTTAACTTCCCGTTCATTATCCCAATTAGCTTTTATGGTAAGTCTTTTATCTAAAGTAATACCTTTTTCCGGCTGTATTTTTTTCTTGTAGTTGCCCGGATCCCATTTGCCGTTGTTGTTATCATCGTACAAAATACGTAGTTCATATTCGCCGGGTTCCATCAGCTTTTCGCTCCAGTTGGTGCTGTTGATGGCAACCGATTTTACCAGCACATCTCCCTTAAAAAACTGGAGTACCGGGCGTTTTTCTTTTACAAGATTTGAAAACCGGATAGAAAGATTTCCATAGTCTTCCGGCTTTTTGGTAGTGAATTTTAGCGTATCCGACTTTAGCAATTGTGTACCTAATGTATCTGTCACCACCTCTTTGTTAAGGATTAGGAAATACTTGGTTTCAGGAGGCCACTTTGATCGAATATTGATAATTTTTCTTGTGCTATCGAGGTTGAATGAAACACCAGGTATTGAATTAAGAAGTGTATCGGTTAATTTAATTTTTGTACTGTCCCATGTTTTTATTTTCCGGTTAAATGTAATTGCCAGGTCGTTGTTTAAATCCTGTTGCAATGTGGTGAGCGAAGTGGTATATTTTAATCTTTTATCAGCTGCCGTTTTTCCTGGAGCATCTTTGCTGGTAGCTGTTTTTTTTGGGTCTTTTTCTTCAGCATATGTATAGAGTGTCACTGGCTTTGTACTGTCTGGCAGTAGAATAATGTCATCATTAAAACCAAATTCTTCAATGGCAGAATTGTAGGTTTTTCCACCATCGCCATCTTTTAGTGCATACACTTTATAGCTGCCGGCAGATAGATTGGTGAAGGTAAAATTTCCTTGCCCGTCTGGTTTGGTAAGATAATCTGGTTTTCTTGTTTGGACGGCAGAGTCGTGCGCATTGCGGTACAAAATAGCCGAAATGGTGCTATCTGCTTTTCCGGTTTCGGATACAATAATTTTTCCGCTTAGGGTTAATGAATCAACGAAATCTCCCGTTGAAAATACATAGGTGAAATTTTTAAACGGATTACCTTCGTTGTTATCCCGGATGGCGTTGCCAAAGTTGATGGCATAGGTGGTATTTTCTTTAAGCGTATCTTTTAATTTGATGCTTACTGTTTTTAATTTAAAAGAAATAGTTGGACTGATTTTGGGAAAGGGAGAAACCAATACATTGGTTTGTACATCCTGTACATCTACATATTCATCAAACGTGAGCACAATTTTATTGCCTTTAAAATTGGTGCTTTTTAAATTGGGTTGAGCGCTAACCAGTTTGGGAGCAATGCTATCTCTTGGCCCACCGGTAGGGGTGCCAACCTGTGCACAGCCGGTTATAATAAAGGAAATAAAACAACTAACCGGTAGAATGCCCAGTAAAAACAATAGCGAACGCTTCATTCAAAATAATTAAGGTGCAAACTTAGTTGCTTTATGTATTTGTTGTTAGATGGGTTTGGTAAAGTTGTTTTAAAAAGAACCTTAGCCCTTCTCTAAAGGCAGCGGGAAGCTTGACTCTGTTAATGCCGGGTTCTTTTATTTTCTGTTGATATTTCTAATTTAAATTTCATCAGTCCTCCTCTTCCTCCAACTGATGCAACGCCACTGCCAGTTGGTTATCTTTTACAAAATTGCACCAGTGACAATCTTTTTTACCACAGCCCGTATAAAAATCACGGGCCTGAATTTTATCCCAGGTGGTTTGTATCTGCTGCTTTACTGTTGCAATATCCAATGGGGTGATGATGATTTTCTCTTTACGGTACTGCTTGTTTTTATCAGGCTCCACATAATCAAATTCGGTGCTGATTACGTTCCAGTTTTTTTGCTCATAATTATCTACCAGAATTTTATAAAATACAGCCTGCCGCCAGTAGCCGCCACCTTGTGGATCTTTATCGTTGGGTGCTTTCATTTTACTAATGGCTTTATCAATATCACCACTTTTATAATCCACCACATTTACATTGTTTCCATCAAACTCCAGCTTATCCAGCTTGCCTTTTAATGGCACTTCGCCCAACATTACGCCACGGATATTTCTTTCAACAGCAACCACTTTATTCCAGCTATTTACGTATTTGTTGTAGTAGGCGGTTAGCACAGTGTTGCCATATTCCAATCGTCTTTCATAAGCTTCTTTGGTAAAATTTTCCCGGTGCCGTTGTATGTACCAGTTAAAGTCGTTTATTACTTCCTCAACCGGGGCAAAATCTTCCTGTTTGCCATCCTGCATATTGCGGAATAACTTTTCTAAAGCATGATGAATGGCGCTGCCAAATTCCGTGGCTTCGCTTTTGCCGGTAGGGATGCGGATTAAATTTTTGTAATAAAATCCCAGCGGACAATCCAGGTAATTATTTAACGCAGTAACGTTCATTACAAATTTGCTGAGAATGTTGTCTACAAAATCAGCTTCTGCAGATGCTATTTCCGGCGCAGCCGCTGTGTATTGGAGTATTTCGTATTCCATTAAGTCTTCTATAGGCAGGGCAAATGATTGAATTTCGATTGGATGCTCCTGCAAAATTTCTGCAATAAACATGGACGGTTCAAGCTCCTTTGCATCCTCTTTAAATTTGGCAAAAGAGATGTGTAAATATTTTTCTGCCCTTGTGATGGCTACGTAAAATAACCTGCGTAGCTCCTCCAAATCAGACGATGCCGGGTGGGAAGAAAACATGGTATCCGGTAATTTATAACCACCTGGCGGCTTGCGTTTTTTCTCCCACGAAGATGCATTTACACCTGCAAAAAATACATATTCAAACTCAAGTCCTTTGCTGCCATGAGCCGTTAAAAGATTTACGCCTTTGTCATTTCCCGCAATTTGCACCATCGGCAGCGGCAGTCCTTCATTTTGCATTACATCAATGATCTCTATAAAATCTTTCAGCTCCATGTATGGGTTGCGGACGGTTTCTGCTTTAATAAAATCGAAGAGGGCGGTTAGTAATTGCAACAACTCAATTTTTTTATCGCTGCCCATAATGTATGGCAATACAGCTGCTTGCTGAATTACCTGGCTAAACAATTGTTGCAGCGTAACATTGCTTACTGCGGCAATTAATTGTTCAAGCGTAGCGCTGATTTTCTTTAGGCCTTTATGGAGGCCGGTATCAAATAAAGTTTTAGCAGGAGTGTTGGCTTTGTCGCTCAGTAATTTGCGGATGGAGGTTCCGGGGTCTTTGTATTTGCCCTGGTTGGCTTCTACCGTAATTTTTGCAATTTCAATTGGCGGAATACTATAGAAATCGTAGTGCAAAATTTCAAATAAAATTTCGTCACCACCGTACGGCGTATCATGCTCCAAATGCAGGTAGCGCATTAGCTGAATTAACTTTTTTACAAAAGGATCTTCCAAAATATTAATGCTGCGCTTGCTGTATACAGGAATATTTTTTAGCCGGAAATACCGGGCTAATTCGCTGCCGTACTTGTTTTCCTTGTAAATAACTGCAATTTTTCCGGGGGCTATATTATCTGCAACCAATGTAGCAATCTTGTTGCAAATGGCTGCCATTTCATCTTTAGCAGAAACATATTCGATGATGGATGGCGGAATGTGTAGGTGCTTTTTTTCTACACCGGCGGCAATTAATTCTTTTGTAAGACCAGGTATTTTTTTTACCAGTCTTTCGTTGTTGTTGTTGATGAGGGTTTTAGCAATATTTAAAATGGGTTGTGTGCTGCGGTAGTTTTCTGTAAGTACTATGGTAATTAAATCCTGGCTATAAGCAGTCGCAAACTCTAACATGTTCTCTACATTGGCACCTTGAAAGCGGTAGATACTTTGGTCATCGTCACCTACTACAAAAACATTGGGTTTGTCCCAATAGCTAATCAATAATTCAACAATTTTATTTTGTGTGCCACTGGTATCCTGGTATTCATCTACCAATATGTATTGAAATTTTTCGTAGTAATAAGCCAGTACTTCGGGTTGTTCTTCAAATACCTTTATCACCCAGTTAATCATGTCATCAAAATCGTAGCGGTTTTTGCCACGCATCAGTTGCTGGTAATTGTCAAATTCATTTACCGCTGCTCGTAATTTTTCTGTCTTCTCTGTTTCTTCAGCAATTTTATCGGT
>JANPNY010000694.1:0-19821 GCA_031427745.1 Chitinophagaceae bacterium
ATTTCTTAACGCCACACATTCAAATTTTTCTTAACGTCTTTTTTATGAGGCCGGCAAAAGCATTGAGGTTAAAGTTTATTAACTTATAAATTTTTTAAAGGGATTCAATTGGCTTTGCTTTTAAACGACCAGGTTATAAAAAATTCCGCAATTAAATTGCCGGCTTCATCTGTACCAACAGATTTTGCCACGATGCTTTTTCCTTGGCCACTTGCAATGGCTGCTTCAATGGTGGCTGAAATGGCTTCACCATCTTCACAAACAAATGTGGTAATGCCAGTTGCTTTTTTAAAGTAATTGGCCTGCAAACCTGTTACCAACATAGATATGGCTGGCGTACGCTGGTGAATGTACATCATGCTCAGCAGACCAGTACTCATTTCTGCTGCCATAGCAAGACAGGCAAAATAAGTACTCTTAAACGGGTTTTGACTCAGCCATTTATATGGCACTGTCACTTTCGCTTTTTGAGCATCTATATCTTTTACTCGTACACCGCAAAAGAAAGCACTGGGTAATTTGGCGAAAATAAAAAGCCTGAACTTATAGGGATGTTTTACCAGTTTGATAAAGCTATTGGCAGCAGTCATAAAAAAAAATTGAAATTATAAAACAATGGGTGTTTGAAAAAATTATTGGAATAAAAGCCCAATAAAGATAATCTGTACAAGAGTGCGACGCCACCACGGTTGAGTAAAGCTAAAAAGCCTGGCTCAAAAAAATACACTACTGCTTATCAATCTCCACCACACAACCCACTACATTATTTTTTTCTGTAGCATCTGCATTAAAATAAATGGTGCCGGTATTGGTGTTGGTGTATTGTACATTTTTAATGCTGGCGCCGCTGATTACTTCATTTAGTTTTGCCGCAAAAGAAGCCTGCGTGCTTTTGTTGATGGCTTCGTTGATGGCCTTGTAATCCAGCGCCTGCTTGCTTACCACTATGCCCATAAAATCTTTGTTGCCCAGGCTGTCGGCACGGATCGATTCCTTTCGTGGGAACAGTCTTGTGCCGGTAATGCCGCAATACGGCGAGTGAATGGGCTTGTAAGGAAACAATACAAAACTGCTGCCGGCCACGCTGGGTGTAAACAAATAAATGTAGCACTCCACCGCATTTTTAATTTCCATTTTAAACCTGGTTCCTTTGCGAACGGGTGTACTGGTTACAAAGGTATTTCCATTGCTGGCTTTTAGTGGAATGTATTGTTTGGTATCGTTGTTTACCAGCCCGATGCTGCATTCAAAATCTATGTTGAGCGCCTCGCCACGCTTGGGCATAGCATCTACTCCATACGCCTCCCGTACAAACTTTTTAAAATCGCCATAACGCACATAACCAATACCATTTTGTCCCCACTCCGGGCCCCAGCTATTCATAATTTCAAAGGCACCGCCTTCCAGCCTGTCATCGTAACCTATCACACACATAGCATGACCACCAAAGCCTACCTGGTTATAGTCTTCGTCGGTAGGATGCCATACTTTCTGGCCCAGCATATCCTGCATAAAACTACCGCCCACCATCATACCAATTACCACCGGCGCATCTTTTGCCAGGTGTTCTTTTATAGCCCGGAAACTGATGTTAGAAACACCATCATCTTCTGTTAACCGGTTAAAACCATGCATGCGGTTTTGCGTTGCACTGCTCATTAGCGAATTGGTGGCCTGGCGGCTGCAATCATTTTCATCGTAGGGAAAATCGTTGAAAGGCACGGACCCTTTATTGGTCATAAATTCCATGGCTTTTAAAATATAAGAACCCTGGCAACCATCCAACCCAATCTGGTTGTAAACAAATGCCGGACTAAAAGCTACGCTGTTTGCATCGGCAGCAGTGCTGGCGCTTTCGATGATACTCCTGGCTGCATACACACTGCTCCAGGCAACGCAGGAACCTTGCTTGCCCTGGTTCTGCCGGTCGGGCGCAAAGCGCCTGAGCGACACCGCTTCCGGCAAAGGATTTTTGCTATTGTCATCTGCAAGACCTTCATAAACGCTTGCTTTTTTAAACTCGTTGGGATCCAGCAAACCTCCCCGGGAAAACTGCGAAACCGCATTGGAAACCGCATTACAGGATTGATTTTTAAACAAAAAATATCCGCCCGCCAATAGTAATAAAATTAATATAGAACCTTTGCCGCCACCCCGGAAAAGTGTAAACAACAAAGGGATAAAATTCAACAACCCACCACCCCCTCCACCGCCTCTTCTGCCACCACCGCCACCATCATTATTTTCATTATAATCCTGTTGATCTTGCGGATCGTCCACCATTTCTAAAGCCATAGTAGTAGATTTTTAGTTTTGTAAAACAGCGTAATAAATGTAGGTAGATTTTTTAGAAACCAGTCTTAAAAATCATTTTGATATCAACCAACTGCCCCGATTGATCTTTAGTGGCGACGCTCCGTTCAAATTCAGTTCCCTGGTGAATCTTTTATTCCAATATGTATTCTTGAGAAGCTGTTATTTTAGTCATTTTTCTTACAACAAAGTATCCTCCTACCCAATCAACTTTATTATTCCTTCTCCATTATTTCAAACTCCCTCGATACACTCACACCATTTTCATCCACCAGAGTTATTATATGTTTTCCAACAGCTGGGTTTAGCGCAACCTGGTGAAAGTTTTGGGTGGTAGTTACAAACCGGTCATCGAGACTCCAGAATATTTTAGCGCCGCTTTTGCGGTGTGCTGCGGTAAAAATGGTTTTGCCTTTTTCGCCATTAATTTCCAACGGCACATAAATTTTTGCACCTGCAACAGGATAAATTATTTCAATGGCTTTACCTGTTTCAGCAAATTCGCAACCCGCTTTAAAGGGAGGCAAAACTTTATAATCAGCATTTTTTTGTTTGTAATAAAATTCCATTGCAGGCGATAAAATCATCCAGCTTTTGTGTTGCATTACAGCCGGGCTTTCACATTGGGATGTTACCCTAAAATTACCGCTGGCATCCAGGTTAATCATTTTGTGGTAAGGACAAAGCGGTGCCTTATTACCATTAACCGGCATAAACAAGGTATCAATAGCTGCACAATCGAGGTTGGCTTTAAATCCGGTTTGCCGGCATACGGCCACAAAACTAAAATTATATGCAGGCTTTTTAGACCAGCTTACGGATGGTAGCAACCGAAAGATATCAAACAAAATAGGCGCAGCAGTTTTAATACCAATCAACCCCGGCCGGCCTTCGCCATCGGTATTGCCTACCCACACCGCCACCACATTTTTGGGTGTTACACCAATGGCCCATCCATCCCTGAAACCAAAGCTGGTACCAGTTTTCCAGGCGATGGTTTGTGAAGATGTAAACTGCTGCCACAAACCTTCTTCTCCCGGCCGCATTACTTCTTTCATTGCCTGAAATGTAAAGTAGATGGAGGTTGCATCAAGCGGAACGGCGCCCCCATCCCCAAAAGGGGGGCTGGGGACTTTATAATTATTAGTTACTGCTTTTTTTAGTGAGCTTTTATTTATGTTTTTCGAAACATTTTTAAATTCAGTGGATGCTGAATTGTTGAATACATAATTGGGTGGATGAAAGTCTTCAGCGTCCATTTCGCCCTTGTTAACAGATTGATGATTTAACATTCTTGCCATAGATGCATATACACCTGCCAAGTCCCACATATTAACTTCGCAACCACCGAGGATTAAACTTAAACCGTAGGTGTCGGCACTCCGGTTAAGTGTTGTAATGCCGCACTGTTGCAGGGTTTCATAAAAACGCTGGTATTTGTATTGCTGTAATAATTTTACGGCCGGTATATTCAGGCTTCTGGCAAGGGCGTTAGAGGCAGGTACAGCGCCATCATATCCCTTATCAAAATTTAAAGGAGCGTAGTTGCCAATCTGCATTGGGATATCAGCAATAAGGCTGTTGGGTAATATTAACCCGTCACTCAACATCGCCGCATACAAAATGGGTTTAAGTGCACTGCCGGGGCTGCGGGGCGCTGCAATAACATCTACATCGCTTTCCATTTCTTTATTGCCCTGACCCTTGATATTACCCACATACGCCAATGCATTTCCTGTCTCCACATCCAGCACCAACGCACAGGTATTGTTGATGCCATTGCCTTTTAAAATGGCTTGATGTTGTTGTAAAATGGCGGCTACATTTTTTTGCAGGTTTCCATCGATCGTAGTAATTATTTGTGTAGCTGTTTCCGTGTTCTTACTGTCTTTTTTAAACCGTTGAAACAAATGAATGGCATCCTGTGGTAAGGGCAGCGGCGCTCCGGGCAACGATTCCAGCTTAGCTAAATCGCAATCAGCCTTGCTTATTTTTTTTGCACCCAGCAATTTATCCAGTAAAGCATTTCGTTTTTTCAACAACCTGTTTCTGTTTTTACCGGGATGCACCAACGAGGGCGCATTGGGTAATACAGCAAGTGTTGCCATTTCGCCCCAGCTTAATTGTTGAGGGCTCCGCCCGTAGTATCGCCAAGCAGCAGCATCCAGCCCAACTACATTGCTGCCAAAGGGAGCATTTCCTGCATACATCGCCAGGATTTCATTTTTGGAGTAGCTGCATTCCATCCGGATGGCCAACAAACTTTCCTTCAATTTATTCCACACGTTGCGTTTGTTATCTTTTTGTGATAGCCGCATTACCTGCATGGTAAGTGTACTGCCGCCTTGTGTGGATCCTTTGCTTTTACCGTTTTGCCTAATTGCTCTTGCAATAGCCAACGGATCTACACCGGGATGTTTAAAAAAACGCTTGTCTTCGAATGTAGTAATGCAGTCAATAAATTTTTTCGGCACATCTTCATTTATCGGAAAACGCCACTGACCATCTGCCGCAATGGTTGCATTCAGCAAGTTTCCTTCTCTATCGTAAATGATAAAACTGGTGGGTGTTTCAAATAATTGTTTGGGAAGAGAAAAATAAAAAAAAAGCAACGACACAATGAAAACTGCAGCTAATATTTTTGTACGCTTGCTACTGTGTTTTACTGCTGATACTATCCTGCTAAATGACAGTTTCATTGCTGACTAATTGATTAAAACCCGGAAAGAAATTATTAGTGGAGGTAAAAAATAATTTAAAATTAGCTGAAAATTTGTTACGCAGAATCAGGGTTTAGTTAATGTTTTTTTATCTGCCCAAAACCCAAAAATGATCGCCTCTTTTATCTGCCTGTATTTGCAGTAAAGAAACGATCATCTTTTACATGCTGCATAAACGTTGCAGCAAAAAAATACAATGCTTTTAATGAATTTCAGTTTTATAACGCCCAAAGAAAACATCTTTAACTAACCCCGTCTACTGTTACATCTTTATTGATTTTTTGTACCAGGCCCTGTAAAACCTTACCAGGACCAGCTTCGGTAAACCGGGTAGCTCCATCACCAATCATGGCCTGTACCAATTGGGTCCACCTGACGGCACCGGTGAGTTGCTCAATCAAATTATTTTTTATTTCGCTTGTATCCAAAACTGCTTTGGCTACTACATTCTGGTAAATAGGGCAGCTTGCGGTATTAAAGATGGTAGCTCCAATTGCAGCAGCTAATTCTTCTTTGGCAGGCAACATTAACGGGGAATGAAATGCACCACCCACCGGCAACACCAACGCTCTTTTAGCGCCTGCTGCCTTCATGCGTTCGCACGCAATTTCAATGCCTTTTGTGCTGCCGCTAATAACCAACTGGCCGGGACAATTATAATTGGCCGGTACAACAATTTCGCCGGTTTCGTTTTGAATGGCAGCGCAAACTTCTTCTACTTTTTCATCTGCTAATGCCAGTACTGCCGCCATGGTGGAGGGTTGTAATTCACAGGCTTTCTGCATGGCTTTGGCACGGATAGAAACCAATTTGAGTGCATCTTCAAAACTCAATACATTGTTTGCCACCAATGCTGTAAACTCTCCGAGCGAATGCCCGGCGACCATATCTGGTGTAGTTCCTCCAATTGTTTTAAAGGCGGCTACCGAATGTAAAAACACAGCAGGTTGTGTAACGTTTGTTTGCTTTAGATCTTCTGCAGTTCCGTTGAACATAATATCCGCAATATTAAATCCCAAAATATCATTGGCTTTATCAAATAATTCCTTCACCAACAAATTGGAATCATATAAATTTTTACCCATTCCTGTAAACTGAGATCCTTGTCCGGGAAATACAAAAGCATGTTGCATAATTAAAAAGTTTGCTTCAAAAATAATTTTTAAATTCGAAGAACAAAATAATTATGCCACTACCAGATCAAATATTTAAGCCTGAACGATATACTTACCAGGATTACCTTTTGTGGAAAGGTGATTGGGAACTGGTGAATGGTTATCCGTATGCGAAGGGGCCATCACCTGTAAGAAGTCATCAATGGTTTTCAAGTAAATTTACTCAGCAATTCAGCAACAAATTAGAGGAAAACCAGATTGCTTGCAACTGCCAGGTTTATAGTGAACTTGATTGGGTAATCGATCAAGACACTGTTGTAAGGCCTGATTGCATGGTAGTATGTGGCAATTTTACAGAGGATTATTTAACCAGGAAACCAGTACTAATAGTAGAAATTTCTTCCCAGTCAACCAAACTCAGGGACAGAAACACCAAATACAATTTATATCAAATGCAAGGAGTAAAATATTATATTATTGCCGATACGGAGTATAAAACAGTGGAGGTTTTTGAAATGGCAGTCAATACCTATTTTAAGAAAACCAATAATACATTCAATTTAACACCTGAATGCACTATTGATTTTGACGTTTATAATTTATGGTTATCAATGTAGCTTAGCGCTGATCAATTTTAAAAATTCACTCCTCGTTTCATTCTTTTCAAACTCTCCCCAAAATGCAGAAGTAGTAGTTACTGAATTTTGTTTTTGCACTCCCCTCATCATCATACACAAATGGGATGCTTCTATTACCACTGCAACTCCCAGCGGATTCAACGTGTCTTTGATGGAGTTTAAAATCTGATGCGTTAATCTTTCCTGCACCTGCAGGCGGCGGCTGTACACATCCACTACCTTGGCTATTTTACTAAGACCAGTAATCCATCCATTGGGAATGTAGGCCACATGAGCCTTGCCGTAAAAAGGCAACATATGATGCTCACACATGCTGTACAATTCAATATCTTTTACAATTACCATTTCGCTAACCTCTTCATGAAATTTGGCTGAACTTAAAATTGCATTGGCATCCTGGTGGTACCCTTGCGTTAGAAACTGCATGGCCTTAGCCACACGCTCAGGTGTTTTCTCAAGCCCTTCTCTACCAGCATCTTCGCCTAAAAGGCCTAATGCTTCTTTGTAATTTTTTGTAAGTCCTTCGGTGACATCCAGATCGTACTGATCTATTTTTTTATAAGCCATTTTGCAATTTCTTTTAGAGTTTTATATTTACGCAGGGTATTCAACAAAGTTTCGTTCAGTTTCAAAAAGCCGGATCTGCAGATCGTATTTAACGTCAATTTTTGACCTAAGAATATTGTAAATCACTATTACAATGTTTTCAGCAGATGGATTCAGCTGATTGAATTCAGTTGTATCGAGGTTGAGGTTTTTATGATCAAATCTTTCCAGCACATTTTCTTTAATCAGGTCGCTCAGTAATTTCATGTCAAACACATACCCGGTTGCAGCATCCACTTCTCCTGTTAATTTTACTATTAACTCATAATTGTGACCATGATAATTAGGATTGTTGCATTTACCAAAAATGTTGGAATTGGTTACATCATCCCACAATGGATTGTGCAGCCTGTGGGCAGCATTAAAATGCTCCTTTCTGTAAACGGATACTCTGTTAACCATAAAATATATGTTACACTTGAAAAAAATATTGACTACAATAAACTTTGATATCTACAATTAATTAATTATACATCAAAATATTGAAGGAAGATATAGCAGAAGTGTGCTGCTCAATCTCCGTAAAATTCTTTACCAATTACAATAATTAAGATCAATTGTTTGGTACAGTTAAAAATTAATCGCCAAAGTACTCCACGTAAATACGGGGTGTTTCATATAATTTTAAAGCATGCAACTGAACACTTGAAGGCAAATGAGCTATCAGTTGCCCCCAAATTGCAATAATCAAATTTTCTATCGAACATAATTTGCCCTGCATAAAATCTACATCTATGTTAAGGTTTTTATGATCGAGCTTTTCAATTACACTCTCTTTTATAATCTGGCTTAGTTTCTTAGCATCAAACACAAATCCTGTATCTGCATCCGGTTCTCCTTTAATGGTTACATATAATTCAAAATTATGCCCGTGCCAGTTTTCATTGGCGCATTTTCCAAATACTTCGTCATTTTTTTCTTTACTCCACAATGGGTTAAAAAGTTTGTGAGCAGCATTAAAGTGTTCTATCCGGGTAATATATACCATATCAGGCGCTAAAAATTTCGGCAAAGGTAATAGCTTCCTGTATATATGTGCCGTATAAGCCCGAAATTTGCCACATGTCGATTTTAATTGTAGCTGCAACGGAATTGGAAATTACCCCATTTATAGAGCTTGATTTACCGGTAGATATTCTAATAACCGGCGTGGGAGCACCTGCAACTATTTACCATTTGCAAAAAAAATTGCAGGAAAAAAAATATAAATCCGTAATACAGGCTGGTATTGCAGGCACTTTTACCAGCAGCCTTGCATTGGGTGATACAGTGATAGTAGAAAGCGATTGTTTTGCCGATATCGGCATCAATGAAAAAGGAGTATTTACGTATATTTTTGATACCAATCTTGCAAATAAAAATGTATTCCCATACATTGACGGATGGCTGGCAAATGATAAGCTGGTAAAGGAAAAAGTACCACTGCCATTGGTAAAGGCCATTACCATTAATACCATCAGCGACAGTATTTTACAAAAGAATATTTTGTTACAAAAATTTGGTGCTCAAATTGAAACGATGGAAGGTGCTGCCCTACATTTTGTTTGCTTGCAGGAAAAAGTAAATTTTTTGCAGCTTCGCAGCATTAGTAACGAAGTGGGCGAAAGGGATAAATCAAAATGGAAAATGAAAGAGGCCATCTCAAATTTAAACAAGGAGTTGGTAAGATTGTTAGGTTGAAGGCTATTGAAAGCAGGTGTAAGTTGTTGCCCAGCATGTATATTAGTGTTAGGTTAAAATGTCGCCCATCAATTGTAATAAAAAAATACAAATCAAAATCTACAAATGAAACTAACGCTTGGCTTTTCCCCTTGCCCCAACGATACGTTTATTTTTGATGCATGGGTAAACAATAAAATAGATAGTGAAGATATTGAGCTGGACGTGGTACTTGAAGATGTGCAAACCCTAAATCAATGGGCCATTGAAGGTAAGCTGGATATCACTAAACTTAGCTATGGCGTGCTACCGTTGGTGCTGGATAAATACCTGGTGTTAAACAGTGGCAGCGCTTTGGGTACCGGAGTTGGACCGTTATTAATTTCAAATAAAGAAGTGGGTGTAAAAAATGTTGCGGATCATTTAATAGCTATACCAGGAGAAAATACTACCGCTCACCTGCTTTTTTCACAGGCTTATCCACTCGCAAAAAAGAAAATATTTTTGAGGTATAATGAAATTGAACGTTTTGTGCTGGAAGGAAAAGGAATGGGTGTAATTATTCATGAAAACCGATTTACTTATGCTGCCAGGGGGTTAATGAAAATTATTGATTTAGGTGATTTCTGGGAAACTAAAACCGGTAACCCCATACCCTTGGGAGGCATTGTAATTAAAAAAGAAATTGATGCTGCTATTCAACATAAAGTTGACAGCCTGATAAAAAAAAGTATTGAATTTGCTTTTGCAAAATATCCGGAACTGAATGACTACATCCGGTTGCATTCACAGGAAATGAGCGAAGAAGTAATGAGAAAACATATTGACTTGTATGTAAATAATTATTCGCTTTCGCTGGGGCATTCGGGCAAAAAAGCAATCATAAACCTGATGAAGACTCATAAAGATTATAGTGTAAACATTACCGACGAAAATATTTTTCTGCAATAGAGCCGTTTATCAATATTGGCTACAGTTGCTATTTTTTCAAAGCTTTTGCATAAACATCCAGGCATCGTTTTCTTGCAACTTCATGAACAACAATTGGCTTGGGATAGGTAAATTCCTGGAACTCAGGCACCCATTTTTTTATATAGTTTAACTGGGGATCAAACTTTTGCGTTTGCAGATATGGATTAAATATTCTGAAGTAGGGCGCAGCGTCGCAGCCGCTACCAGCGGCCCATTGCCAGCCACCGTTGTTGGCAGCTAAATCAAAATCCAATAGCTTTTGTGCAAAATAGGCTTCTCCCAATCGCCAGTCAAGCAGCAAATGCTTGGTAAAAAAAGACGCTACAATCATACGCACCCTGTTGTGCATAAAACCTGTAGCATTTAATTCCCTCATACCGGCATCTACAATAGGATAGCCTGTTTGTCCATTACACCACTTACTAAATTCACCATCATCAATCCGCCATTCAATAAAATCATACGCTGGTTTAAAGGCTTTACCTTTTCCTACCTGGGGAAAATGCCAAAGAATCATGTGGTAAAAATCTCTCCAGATTAATTCATTTAAAAAGGTTTCTGAAAGACCCTGGCTTTTTCTTGCTAACGAGCGAATGCTTATTGTACCAAAACGCAAATGCACACCCAACTTAGAAGTGCCGGCTATGGATGGAATATCTCTTTGCGCAGCATATTTTTTTACCAATTCTTCATTTAATGTTGCCGGGGGAAATGCGTTGCCTGTTTGTTTAAATCCCATTGAGTTTAAAGATGGAATTTCCTGTGGTGACTGCTGAAAGAAATTGTTGAAATAGGTTTCAGTTGCGTACGATTTTAAAGATGATTCTGTGATTGCAGCTTTCCATTTACGGCTGTACGGCGTAAATACAGTATAGGGTTTACCATCATCTTTTACAACTTCATTCTTTTCGAAAATTACCTGGTCTTTATAAGTTGCAAGTTCAACCAAATGCTGCTGTAAAAACACTTTGATAGCTGTATCCCTCTCTGTTGCATAAGGTTCATAGTCGTGATTGGTGAAAACGCTTTGGATACTGTATTTTTTCAACAATTGAGCAAACACCTCCATTGGTGTACTGAAATATACTTCCAGGGATGCACCCATTTTTTGTAATTGTTTCTGTATATCATGCAGGGCCGCATGTATAAATTCAACTCTTCGGTCTGCTTTATCTTCAAGTTTATCAAGAATATTTTTATCAAAAATAAAAATAGGAATAACTGGAACTCCTTTTTTTAGCGCATAGTAAAGAGCTGCATTATCGTTCAATCTTAAATCTCTTCTAAACCAAAAAATAGTTACCTCCTGCATTGTTATTATTTTAAAAAATCAGAACAGATTTATTAGCAAATAGTTGGCACAAAATCGCTGTAAATTTTTTGAGTAATGTTGTTGGAGTAGGTGCTTTCATTAATTTGCTGCACCCACCTGATGTTATACATACTGTTGGTAAAAAAAACTTCTTCTGCCAGTAAAAGTTCATCCACTGTAATTACTTTTTCTACTATTTGGCTACCTGATTTTTTCAGAAATTGTATCAGTGCATACCGCATTACACCGGCAACACAGCCTTGTGACAGGGCTGGGGTAGAAATAATTTCATCTTTCACCATAAATATATTGGCGATGGTGCTGTCACAAACAGTGTGTTGCGAATTTAAAAGAATGGCATCGTTCCATTTCTCCTTTTTTGCATGAAGTGCTGCTAAAACATAAGGTAGATAATTGTTATGTTTTACATTACTAATAGCATCGCAGGATTTTGTTGTATCTGCATAAATGCCAGCTACCAATCCATTGCTGTTCCATTCTCCGTTGCCTTCCGGCAGGGCCCATGTTTGAATAATGTAATGGGGAAAATGATTTTTAGCATCATATAAACCTCCATCTCCCCTAATAATGCAAAGCCTTACCCTGGCCGCACCGGCATGACCATTTTTTTTTGCCAACGCAATTACCTGTTCTTCCAGTACATCGGGACTAAAATGTTTTGGTATATCAAACTGCAGCCGCTGCATGCCATTCCACAATCTTGCAAAATGTTCGTCAGACATCACCAGGCGACCATTTATTATTTTGATGGTTTCAAACAAGCCGTCACCATAGCGGAGCCCACGGTTATCGGCAGAAATAATGGGTGTGCCTTCCTGCACAATTTTCCCGTTCCAGTTACAATAGTTCATGCTGTGAAGTTAAAGACGAAGTTGAGGATGGCTGGCTTTTGTTTGAAGCGGTACAAAATAGGTGTGCAGGTTGATGGGAAAATTTCTATTAAAAATCTTGGTACAATAGCTTAATATGTGTTTGGGTTATTGTGTAAAAGTTTGAGTATAGAGTGCCAAAATGGAAAACGACAACTAAAAAAAACCTGCCATATATGGCAGGACTTATAAATATTTAATTGGTAGATATTTTACAAAGCATCGTCTAAAAGGTTATTTTTTACAGCATACATTATAAGGCCTGCTGTACTTTTAGCACCGGTTTTAACTTTAAGCTTGTCCCGTATAGCTTCCACCGTACGTGGGCTCAGGTCTACAATGTCAGCTATTTCCTTTGTACTTTTTTCTTCGCACATCAATTTTAAAATCAGGATATCCTTATCATTCAGATTGGCCTCCATCTGCACAATCTTTTGCGGTGTAATAGTATTTCTAATTTTCAAATTGGTAAGAAGCGCCTTATTAGTTAATGTGTTAAAATAATACTCTTGTTCGTAGCAGGTTTTAATAGCTTCGTAAATTATTTCGCTATCACTGGTTTTGCTTAAGTAGCTATTGGCGCCCAATTCCATTAAACGGGTGATCATACTATGATCATCCATCATCGTTAGCATTATAACTTTTATGTGGGGCCAGTTTTTCTTTATTTCAGGTAAGGCACCAATGCCATCCATTACAGGCATTTGGATGTCTAAAAGAATCACATCGGGCTGAATTATTTTCAGCATGTTTAATAAATGCATGCCATTATCAGCTTCAGCAATTACTTTAATGTCCTTTTTAGTGCTTAATGCAGTTTTAACACCAGCTCTGTATAACACATGATCATCTGCAATTAATACTTTTATGGGTTCCGGTTGATCGTTGTTTTGTGGCATCAGGTTTATTATTTAGGTCGCATAAAGTACAATACTAACGAAAGTATTCAATTTGATAATATATAGATCACAAAAAATAGTAAAACTACGTTTTATTTATACTTGGGGAAAATACGGTGCACATGCATTTTCACTATAAACCAAGTAGTAGTAAAGTTTGCATAAAATGATAAAGAAAGCTACACAGTTACGGGTTATCTAAAATATTTCATTGATATAGAAATCATCCTTTTTGGATGAACTCAAATTGGGTTGCGGGCCTTAACTCATTTTTTTATCCCCTAATAGTTTAACTGAATTAAAAGTGAGCTCAATTTTTTAAAAAAGAAACTCTCTAACCGTCTCCTTTAAACACTTTTATTATAGCATAGTTTAATCAACATCTCAACTAAATAAATAAAACAAAAAAGTTGGCCCTATCAAATATCCTTTATTCAATGAGTTTGTTCCGCATTCCATACATAATAAGTCCGCCAATGGTTTTTGCATTTACCTTGGTTTTCATGTTTTGCCTGATGGTTTCAATTGTTCTTGGGCTAAGAAAAATAATCTTAGAAATTTCGTCTGTGGTTTTATCCTCAGCCAGAAGTTTTAATATTTTAATTTCTTTTTCACTAAAATGTACAATGGCATTGGTACCATAAATTTGTCGTACATTTTTCTTTTGCATCAGTTTCCCCATTACTGCCCTGTTTACCAGGTCATTAAAATAAAAGTCATCATTCATGCATGTTAAAATAGCATTATAAATCTCTTCAGGATCAGTAGTTTTTGTCAGGTAGGCATTTGCTCCCATTTCCATCATTTTACTAATCATCTGGTGATCATCGTACATAGTAAGTACAATTATTTTTATGTCTTCATATCCTTTCCTAATCAGTTCTATTCCATTAATGCCATCAATTTCGGGCATCCGGATATCCATGAGCAATACTTCGGGCTTTTTAATTGAAATTTTATGCATCATATCTTTGCCATCCTCTGCTTCCCATAGCATTTTAAGATTATTTTTCCCGGATAGGGCCATTTTAATTCCTTCCCGAAATATTTTATGATCGTCTGCGATAGCAATTTTAATTAGGTAATCTGCACTGGAGGAAATGGACATATTAGGTTGGCTTGGTTAGTCTTAATGAATAAAAGTAAGTATTTATACTGTGTAACGATGCATGTGAAAAATAATATTTAGAATATTTTTATAAAATTAAATTTAGGCTTACCCCGTTTTTTCTTGTTTAAAAAGCAACCGAAAAACTACTACTTTCTATTGTGTAAAATTTCTTAGTATTTCTCACATAGATTTAACGTAATTATACGGCAGCTATTCTGCTAATTGCCCTAATTTTAATGTATAAATGTCATTACTAAAAATGGGTAATACTGCATAGAAATTAGTAACATTTGTTCAATACTTTCGTAAAGTTGATTGGTGTAGGATACTTTACTTGATAGTTTCGTTTTCACTTAATTGTCCCAACCTATTTGAACATGTACTACCGCTATTACTGGCTTTCGTAAACAAATTGTTTTAATAGTGCCAATCAACTTTCTTATCACTCCACATTCCTTTTCTATATTACATTAAAACAAATAACATTTTAATGCTTTACCCATTTTCTTAAAAAATGCTGGCGAAACTTACATCTGCTTATAAAATTCCTGCCAGAAATTCAAAATTATCTAACCTACCTCTTGTGCCATTTCGTTAATTCCATTTTGCTATCGTAATACTACGCTGGTAAAGATACCGTTAAACTCAATAGTATTTTTACTATTTATAAGACGTATATTTACCAAATTTTATGAAGTAATCATACGTTCGATTTCGGTTGAAACCCTTACCATTATTGGATTATGCCTTACAAAAAAAATTACTCACTTTTTTTACCTGTTTTTTCTTAATAAAAACTAATTGAAGTTTACGATACGAAACTATCAAGTAAACCTCTAAACTATCTTATTTTATGTGGAGCCTTTAATTTATTAGAACTAAGTAAATTTTGAATTCGTGAAAGGGTTGGTTATATTTGAAAAAACTAATTCCTATTTTACAGATTTTAATTTATATTACTTACGTAGCTGAGTTAACGCCTTTTCTTCTGTGCTTAATTTTTTTTAAAAAAATTAAGTCTCCAGAATTAAAGGTATTTTTTTTGTACACAATTGTAGTCGCCTTTTTTTTGTGCCTTTCCTTTTATTTTAAATTTATAACTTCAAACGGAGTTCTCAGGTTATTTGCAAACCGATTTTTTCTTGTCGCAGAATTCTCACTTCTTTCTTTTTTTTACTATACCTGCTTATCAAACAAAAGAATAAAACTGATTTTTAGAATATCAGTAATATTATTCTTTTTTTATTCGATTTACGATTATATCGTTACCAAACCCGGCAATTTTAGTTTTGTTCCACTGGTAATTGAATGTCTATATTTTTTGTTGGTGATTTTATATTTTTTCTATGATAAAATACAAAATAATTCAAATACCTCAATTTACATCCAACCTGTTTTTTGGATCTCTGTTGGTTTCTTAATATATTTTTCAGGAAATTTTTTCCTTTTCCTTTTTTCAAGCTCAATGATAAACAATCCTGCATTCAGGCTTCAATACACAATTATTTATAGTTCAGTTACCATTATTAAAAATATATTTATTTGCACAGCCTTAATTGTAAATGCCAAAAATGACGACCAAATAAGCAACCCAACTAAAAACATAAATATTGATTTAGACACCGATTACCTATTAAACAAAAACACAAACCTTTAACCGCAAATGAAATTTTTACAAGCTGTGCCTGGTGTTTCGCCGGGGTCAAATTATATTATGCTACTGGGTACGCTGGGTATGGTTGGCCTAACCATTGGCATTGTATTCTTTGTGGTGTTTCACCAACGAAAAGTCAGCCGTTTTAATGCGGCATTTAAAAAGATGGAGGACGAAAAGCAACAGATATTGCTGAATGCCTCCATCAAATTCCAGGAAGAGGAGCGCAACCGTATTGCTGCCGATCTGCATGATGACGTTGGACCTTTGCTAGCCACTGCAAGGCTGTACCTGAACGAAAATATGATTAACCAGGAGCCTGCGTCGCAGTTACAATCTATCTTCAGCGCAAAACAAATTATTGACGACGCCATTCAACTTATCCGGAATATCAGTCATAGTATGATGCCACCGACTCTAAAAAACTTCGGTTTGGAAAGTGCTATGAGCGACCTTTTTCAAAAAATAAACGGAAGTGGCTCACTCAATGCCAGCGTGCGTTTCCACGATTATCGCACCCGGTTAAAGCTAGAGCAGGAGTTACTCATATTTCGTATAATACAGGAGCTGGTAAATAATATAATTAAACATAGCCATGCCGGTTTTATTCATCTTACACAAAATGCCAATGCCACACACAGCTATTTAAGACTGCATCACGATGGGCATGGCATCATCCAGAGCGAATTTGAAAGACTTAACCATGTAAGTACTGGTTTAGGCCTTAAAAACATTGCCAGCAGAATTAAGGTATTAAATGGACGGATATTTTTCGAAATAGACCCAAGCCACACCTACTATAAAGTAACAATTGAAATTCCAAAAGATTCTACCTATTAATTTATTTGATATTACTGTAATATTATAAATAGAAAAGGCGTTTATACAATCATTGACAGGGGTAATAAATTATTGGGCTATTTTGCACAATTAAAGAAGCTAATATCATTTAAGTAGAATTTATATTGTTTAATCGATGGAACAAATTAGAGTAGCAATAGCAGATGATCACCAGATATTCCGCAAGGGGGTTATACTTTCTATGAGGGGATATACCAATATTCAATTTATTTTTGAAGCAAGCAATGGAGAAGAGCTACTTCAAAAAATAAAAGAACAGGAAGAACCGGATGTAATACTATGCGACTTAAAAATGCCCGTAAAAGATGGCATTGATACTACCAAGCAAATTACAAAGGATTACCCTAAGGTTAGAGTAATTATTCTTACTATGTATGAAGATGAGCGCTTTGTTGGTCACTTAATGGACTGTGGCGCTGCCGGGTATTTACTTAAAAGTACAGAACCTTCGGAAATCAAAAGTGCCATACAGGATGTAATGAGAACCGGCTTCTACCTAAACCCTTTTGTAAACAAAGTTTTAATAAAAAAGAATTACGGTAAGCAAAAATTCAACCCTTCGCTTAGTACAGAAATTATTGTTACGGAAAGAGAAAAGGAAGTACTTACATTGGTATGTATGGAATTTACAGCTTCGGAAATTGCCCTTAAAATGGATATCAGCTCCCGGACTGTGGAGGCAATCAAGGACAGGTTAATGGAAAGATTTGGCGTAAAAAATTCTGTAGGGCTGGTATTTTATGCAATGAAAAATCAATTGATTGATTAAGTAAAAAATAGTGATTTTTAAAACCGATTATAATTTTGTTCGTCCTGCAATATTCCAACCATCCCACTAAAAGTTTAAATACCCTTTTTCACTCTTCTTTAAAATAAACCAAACAAGGTAGAATCAATTTTAGTGATGATTTGCCCCAGGTGTTCCTCATTTTCTGCAAACTTATTGCTGTCGGCGTTTATGATTAACAAGGGACCTTCTTTATAATTTTCAATAAAACTATTGTAATAATCATTCAACTTTTTGAGGTAATCCAGCCGGATATTTTCTTCATATTCTCTTCCTCTTTTTTGAATTTGTGCAACAAGCGTAGGCACAGATGCTTTTAGGTAAATCAACAAATCCGGCGGCTGCACCATCGTTTTTAACGTTTCAAAAAACTGGAAGTAGTTATCAAAATCCCGCTTGCCCATCAATCCCATGTCGTGCAAATTGGGTGCAAATATGTTGGCATCTTCATAAATGGTTCGGTCTTGAATTACGGTTTCCGTACCATGATGAATCTCCAATAATTGTTTAAGCCGGCTATTTAAAAAAAATATCTGCAGATTAAAACTCCAGCGGGGCATATCTTCATAAAAATCATTCAGGTAAGGATTGTGATCAACATCTTCAAACTGTGGTATCCATTTGTAATGCTTGCTTAACATCTCGGTTAACGTTGTTTTGCCGGCACCGATATTTCCTGCAATTGCGATGTGCTTTGGTTTTTTTGATTTTGCCATAATGCCTTACCCCTAACGGTATTTTTTTTTGATTTGTCCTTTTAATATATCTGAATCTTAACTACTGATGAAAGTATGAAATTTTAGCAGTAATCAATTTGATTTATACACAAATGTTTTAACTATTCTTTCTTTACAATTGGTTTACACTCGTCCTTGAAAAATTGGAGTAGTTTTCAATATATCAATATGCCCGCCAAAAGCGAAGTTGCTATTAAAAAACACTTTTGCCTTTCTGCAGAAGAAATACAAACAACCGATTAGTAATATTGAAGTCCCATAGCTTTCCGTACCTGCAACATAGTAGCCTTTGCGCTTTCAATTGCTTTAGCAGCACCAGTTTCCATCACATGCTGCAAATATTTTTCATCCTGCAATATGGCTTCTACCTGGCTTCTTATAGGAGATATAAAGTTTACCGTATCTTCTGCCAGTTGCTTTTTAATATCACCATAACGAATAGTACAGTTGTTAAACTCATTTTCAAACCGACTGATTACTTCAGCAGTACTTACTAATTTCATCAGGTCGAAAATATTTTCGATATAATCCGGTTTGGCCGAGTTCATTTCAACAGGTCCACTATCCGTAACTGCTTTCATAACTTTCTTACGTATGGTAGCATCGTCATCAGCCAGGTACAAAGTTGCCAGCTGATTTTCACTCTTACTCATTTTACCCGTGTTATCAAGACTCGGAACTTTAATCAGCGCCTGGTTATAGTTAAAAGCTTGTGGCTCCGGAAATACCTCACCATACCGGTGATTAAAGCGGTTTACAAAATTGCGGGCCATCTCCAGGTGCTGTTCCTGATCTTTACCAACCGGAACATATTTGGCACGATGTAAAATAATATCAGCAGCCTGCAATACAGGGTAAGTTAACAACCCTGCATTTACATTTTCGGGGTTCTGCCTTACCTTATCTTTAAAAGTAACAGTTTTTTCAAGTTCACCTTTGTAGGCGAGCATATTCAAATAAAGATATAGTTCTGCAGTTTCATGCACATGACTCTGGCAGTATAAGGCAACCTTATCCGGGTTTAAACCGCAGGCTATATTTTCAGCCAAAACCCTGTGTACATTGGATTTTAGTTGTTTTGTATCGGGATGTGTAGTAAGGGAATGCCAATCGGCCACCATAAAAAAACAGTTGAAATCATCCTGCATTTTTACATAATTCCGGATTGCTCCAAAATAATTTCCCAGGTGTAAAAAACCAGTGGGCCTTATCCCACTCATAACTATTTCTCTATCATCTTTCATAAGTGGGCGAAGATAAATAAATTAAGATGGATGCATTGTTCAAGAGCTGAATTAATGTGCCCTATCGTGTTCCTTCAAAAAATTTCAACAAGATGTTTATACTAAATTATTGTTGAGTTGGAATAATTCAGATGAATAATTTTTAATACCCGTCAACTCGAACATAATGTTGAAATCCTCCAGCTTTTAACGCTACTAATCAAATCACTCAACCATTTATCCAATTATTAACCACAGCTGCAACGAATCCTTTATTTTTGTTTGATGGAAGTTAATATTGAATTGGTTGATAAACTGGCTCAC
>JANPNY010000695.1:0-6633 GCA_031427745.1 Chitinophagaceae bacterium
GCTTTGTTCAGATTACAAAAACATTTTTTGGTGATAAATTAAAACTTAATGGCTCCCTTCGTGCTGACTACAATCCAGAGTTTACAACAAAGTTTACACCAAGAATTGCAGCAGTGTATACATTTAAAGAGAATCATAATTTCCGGGTAACCTTTCAGCAGGGTTATCGTTTCCCTGCATTGTTTGAAGCATTGAGTTATGTAAACAACGGACGGGTAAAAAGGGTAGGTATACTTCCGGTTATTAACGAAGGTCTTGGCTTTAGGGAAAACAGTTACACACAGTCGTCTGTAACTGCATATAATGCTGCTGTAAAAGCTGGCGGTAATACGGATGCTGCAGCATTGGCCAACAGAAATTTATTGAACGTTGCCAATTTGCCTGATGGCAGACCGGAAGGCATCAAGTCATTTGAGTTTGGATACAAGACTGTTTTGTTCAATAATAAATTGATTATTGATTATGATGCATACCTCAATATCTACGATGGATTTTTAGGACAGGTGCAGGTGTTTGTTCCAATCGGCGAAACCGTGGGCAGCGATGCTTCTGTGCGTTCAATGATTGATCGTAACAGGGATGCACAACCTGCAAAACCTGCAACATCCACAGCCCCTGCTACAGCCGCCAGCAAAGGGCAGGAGCGTTACAGGGTGTACACCAATGCAAAGAACAAGTACACTTCTTACGGATCTTCATTGGGTGTTACTTATAACTTCTATAAATCCTTTGCAATATCCGGTAACGTTAATTACAACAATATTATTAATAATTCCAATGCCGATCTTTTTGTAACGGGTTTCAATACCCCAAAATGGACAAGCAATCTTTCATTTGGTAACAGGGCCGTTTTTAGAAATGTAGGTTTTAATGTAGTGTGGAAATGGCAGGACGCTTTCTTCTGGGAAAGTCCGTTGGTAACAGGCCATGTAGATGCAATTAATAATATTGATGCACAGGTTACCTTGCGTTTGCCAAAAATAAAATCCACCATCAAGTTGGGCGCTACTAATATTTTAAACAACAGGTATATACAATATGCAGGTGGCCCAACGCTCGGTGGTTTGTATTATGTTGCCATTACAGTTGATGGATTATTGAATAAATAATTTTCAAATAGTGGGCAATCGTAAGTCTACAAAGCGCCCCTGTTCCCAGGGGGCTTATTTTACAGCCACGTAGCCGAGGGGATAGGGTAAAGTCTGCAAAACTTTTAACGATGGTTCCAATCCATCCGTGGCGTCAATTGAAATCGAAATTTTGTAAAACCATTATAGATTACGGTGTTATTGACTAAATTTTTTTCGGTAACCAGCATTGGTATTTTATGGCGACCGCATTGGCGACGCTCCGTTCAAATTCAGTTTTTTATGGCATCTTTGGCTTCTGGTTACAGGTTCATCATTAAACGTAAGGAGCTTGCTAATCTAAAATTTTAATCTCCGTTTATAAATAAATAAATTGTCTGCATGAGAAAGTTTACTGTCACCGCTGCCCTGTTTTTTTTCTTTCACTGTTCCTATGCACAAAAGCAAACAGAAACCATTAACCGCATTTGGGCGGGTTATTTCAACCAAACCAGGTTCACTGATAAATGGGGTATATGGGCAGAAGCGCAGGTAAGAACAAAGGAGAATTTTGTTGATAATCTAGCGCAGAGTATGGTAAGGGTAGGGCTCACCTTTTATCTGGCAGATGCAACAAAGTTCACGGTTGGTTACGCTTATGTCAATGATTTCCCCGGCGATAATCATAAAAATATTTCAGCACCCGAGCACAGGCCATGGCAACAAATTCAATGGCATACAAAGTATGGTAGAAAGAAAATGATGCAATGGATCCGGCTGGAAGAACGTTACCGACACAAAATAAAAAACGATAATGAGTTGGCCGATGGCTATAATTTTAACTGGCGTATCCGCTACAACCTCTGGTATGAAATTCCTTTTTATAAAAGCGGTACCGATCTCAATAGCTGGTCATTTATTGTAAATAATGAAGTGCATGTAAACTTCGGTAAACAGATTGTAAATAATTATTTCGATCAAAACCGCTTCTTTCTTGGTTTAAAGTATCAATCGGGCTTACACAGTAACCTACAGTTTGGTTATATGAACCTGTTTCAGCAAACGGCAGCAGGCAACAGGTACCGCAATTTTAATGTTCTCCGTCTTTTCTATTTCCAGAATTTTGACCTGCGTAAAAAGAAACCTTAAACTGGTTTTACAACTCAGCAGTAAGCATTACTTTCGCACAAAATAAAACGAAGTAATATGAGTGACGTACAACTTACCACAGGCGAAATACATACCGCTAAAGGTGTAATGAAATTTGAATTGTATGATGATGCTACACCAATAGCAGTTGCCAACTTTAAAAAGCTGATCGGCGAAGGCTTTTATAATGGCCTCACTTTTCACAGGGTGATACCCGACTTTATGATACAGGGCGGTTGCCCCAATGGTACTGGTGCAGGCGGACCCGGCTATACCATTCAGTGTGAAACAAAAGCAGAAAAGCAATTCCATGACAGAGGTGTACTTTCTATGGCGCATCGTGGCCCAAATACAGGCGGATCGCAGTTTTTCATCTGCCACAGCAGGATGAATACAAAACATTTAGATGGCGTGCATACCTGTTTTGGAAAAGTAATTGAAGGGTTGGATGTGGTAGATGAAATCAGGGGCGGTGATGTCATTGAAAAAATTACAATTGATTAAGCTATCAGCTGCAAGAAATTTAAAATCATCTGTATAAAATTTTAGGCAGCACTGTCCAATTGAAAGTGCTGCCATTTTTGTGATCTTTATCCTGGATAAAAAACATACTACATTTGCCGAAACACTTTATTTTATGAAGCAATTATTTATCAGCCTTTCATTTTTCCTTGCCAGTTTGTATACAACTGCACAACAAAAAATCAGTATCGAGAAAGCAAGTGAACACGAGGGGGATAGTGTAATCATTTGCTCAAAAGTTTATGGAGGTAAATTTTTTTCAAACAAGGAGCCAACCATTACTTTGTTGAATGTAGGTGCTGCCTATCCAAATTCATTGTTAACTATTGTAATTAAAGGTGAAAACAGGGCTGCTTTTATTAACAAACCAGAAGAGTTTTACATCAACAAAGAAATTTGTGTTACAGGAACGATAAGGATTTTTAAAGGAAAACCTGAAATTGAAATCAGTAGTGAAAAAGCCATCACAATAAGCAACTAAACAACTGCACAACTAAACAACTACACGAATACCCAACCAGAAAACAACACACAACTAACAACTAAACAACAATACCAATAAACTACTAAACACCTAAACCACTAAACCTCTAAACAACCTTCAACAACCTTCAACAACCTTCAACAATCTTCAACAACCTTCAACCTCATCCCCCCATGTCTTCCCCTAAACTTTTCATGCTGCTCATTGGTTGCAAACCAGCAGGCCGGCATACAGAACAGCATGATGTTTTCTTCAGTATTGGTCATCAGTTAAAGGATTTAATTCCTGCCATGAAAAATTTTTGGCCGGAAGCAAAAAAAAATATGCACCTCGATGCATGGAGAGAAGTAACACAGGTGGGCAATTACAATGTAAACATTGTGCCCAAAGAAGCAGGAGTAAAACAGTCATCGGCTGCTCAACTTTTCTTCATCAACCTGGGTGGATACAGGCCCGGCGAGTTCGACGAATTTCATTATAAAATGCTGCTGGCATGTCCCGATAAAGCTGCTGCCATTAAAGATTCCAAACAGACTGCGTTTTATAAACACTGCGGTTTTAAAGGAGCTTCATCGCATATAGATGATAAATACGGAGTAGATGTAGATGATCTGTTTTTGATTGAAGATATTCTGCCGTCGGCTGAAAAAGAAGCCTATCAAATTGTGTTAACTCCTGCAATTGTAAAACGTGAAGACGAAACCCACCTAGGGTATTTTCGATTTGATAAATTGTAAAATCAGCACTGTTTTTATCAAACTTATATTGTTTTATCTGCACCCTTATTACGGTAACTTTGCCTTATATTTTTAAACGATTATTACTTATGAAAGAGGTCTATATTATATCAGCGGTTCGTACGCCATTGGGCAGTTTTGGTGGCGCTTTAAAAGGGTTTACCGCCACGCAATTAGGTGCAATTGCCATTAAAGGTGCCATCGAAAAAGCAGGCATAGCAACTACAGACGTCGATGATGTTTTAATGGGGTGCGTAATACAGGCCAACCTCGGCCAGGCACCTGCCAGGCAAGCTGCAAAATTCGCCGGCTTACCTAACGAAGTAAATTGTACTACCATTAATAAAGTATGTGCCAGTGGTATGAAATCCATATCCATGGCGGCTCAGAGCATAATGCTCGGCGATGCTGATATTGTAATTGCCGGCGGAATGGAGAGTATGAGTAATGTACCATTTTATAGCGACGCCCTGCGTTGGGGAAATAAATATGGCAACGTTTCTATGATAGATGGTCTTGCAAAAGACGGCCTTACTGATGTATATGATGGTAGAGCAATGGGTAATGCTGCAGATATGTGTGCAAGTGTATGTGGCGTAAGCAGGGAGGAGCAGGATGCATTTGCCGTAGAAAGCTACCAGCGTTCGCAGGCTGCAGTTAACAGCGGAAAATTTGAAAATGAGATAGTACCTGTACCCATTCCACAGCGCAAAGGAGACCCCGTTTTATTTGCAAAAGACGAAGAACCATTTAATGTTAAGTTTGATAAAATTCCCGACTTAAAAGGTGCATTTAGCAAGGAAGGAACCGTGACAGCAGCCAATGCTTCTACCATGAATGATGGTGCAGCAGCTTTGTTATTGATGAGCAAAGAAAAGGCAACTGCACTTGGTTTAAAACCCATTGCAAAAATTATTGGATATGCCGATGCGGAGCAGGCGCCGGAATGGTTTACTACCACACCTTCGCTCGCAGTGCCAAAGGCTGTTGAAAAAGCAGGCCTTACAATGGAAGACATCAGCTATTGGGAACTAAACGAAGCCTTTGCAGTTGTAGGTATTGAAAACAGTCGCCGCATGAAGTTGGATCCTGCAACCGTAAATGTAAATGGCGGTGCCGTTTCTTTAGGACATGCCTTGGGGTGTAGCGGCGCCAGAATTATTGTAACACTCATTAATGTTTTAAAACAAAACAATGCCCGGTATGGTGCCGCCGGTATATGCAATGGTGGCGGCGGTGCAAGTGCTATGGTAATAGAAAATATGTAATTCAGAAAAAATTTGACCGTACCGAAAGGGCGAATGACATCAATGCAATTTTTTTTGAACTCAACCTGAAATATAATTTTATCAGCAATAATAAAAGCAATAGCCTATTGCTTAAATAGGAACAAAAATCCCTTCGGGGATTTGCGGTATGACACCAGAAAGAAACCAACGACTCACAGCTGTCTTAAACAAACGCCAACCCGACTTAACGGTGGTTTTGGAAAACGTTTTTGACCCTCATAATATCTCAGCCGTAATGAGAACCTGCGATGCCGTTGGCATACAGGATATTTACATCCTTAACAATAAAATTCCGCCACATAAAAACTGGAGCACTAAAAGTTCCTCGGGTGCTGCAAAGTGGCTTACAATTCACCAGTTTACAGAAGCAGCCGAATGTTTTGCGGCTCTTAGAAAAAGCTTCTCAAAAATATACACAACACATTTAAGTAGTAATACCGTTAGCCTGTACGAGCTTGATTTAACTGAACCGGTTGCCCTTGTCTTTGGCAATGAACAAAGCGGGGTAAGCGAAGAAATAATTACCATGGCCGATGGTAATTTTATCATTCCGCAAGTAGGTATTATAAAGTCGCTTAATATTTCGGTTGCCTGTGCTGTTACGATGTATGAAGCCTTTCGGCAAAAGACAAATGCCGGGCATTACAACCAAGCAAAACTACAAGGCGAACAACTGGAATCTCTCCGCACCAACTGGGGATTTATGGAGGATGAATAATTTTTTTTAGCTGTTAATTGTTGCGCATTCTTTTTTGTAAATGAAAAGAGCGCTATTTAATAATGAATGATAACAGGTAACAATCCTATGTACTTTTCAGATAACTTTAGGCTGAAAAAAAGTTACTATGCAAAAATTATTGTTGCCCTTCTTTATTTTAGTTTTAACCAATGCCCATGCTCAAATTAAAAAGCCCCTCGATCACAGCGTTTATGATAACTGGAAAAGTGTTGGAGAACGTGTTGTTAGCAATGATGGCAGTTTTATAGTTTATACAGTAAATCCCCAGGAAGGCGATGGTGAACTGGTGATTCAAAATCCGGCAACCAAATACAAAATGGTAGTGCCAAGAGGCTACAATGCTTTGATAACTGATGATAGCAAATTTCTCATCTTCAAAATCAAACCATTTTTTAAAGATACCAGGCAGGCAAAAATTAAAAAAAAGAAGGCAGATGATATGCCCAAAGATTCCATGGGCATCATTGAATTGGGCATGGATGAAATCCTGAAAAAAAGCAATGTAAAAAGCTTTAAAACACCAGAGAAAGTGTCAGGCGTTGTAGCCTTCCAGCTTGAAAAAACGTGGGCGGACTGCAGTAAAAAGAAAGTTGAAAAAGATTCAACAAAAAGAAAAGAACACAAAGAAAAGAGAAAAAAAAAACAA
>JANPNY010000696.1:0-6039 GCA_031427745.1 Chitinophagaceae bacterium
GCAAATAGCCGTTTATGAGCTAAATGTGGAGCGGATTTCGCAAGGCCTTCCCATTATCAAAGCTGGTATTGGTATGCATACCGGCCCATTAATCATGGGCATTACAGGCGATGAACACAGGCTGGATGCCGCTACTATTTCTGACACTGTTAATACGGCTGCCCGAATCGAAAGTCTAACAAAACATTACCGGTCGCCGCTGCTGCTTAGTGGTGAAACCCTTATCCAGATTGTCGACCAGGAAAAATTTAATTTACGGCAACTAGGTAAAGTGCAACTAAAAGGAAAAAATAAACTGCTTAGTATAGTTGAATGTTTAAATGGTAACCCTGGCAAAAATCTGCAAAAGAAAATAGTAACCTCAGCCTATTTTACCGATGCCATGCAAGCCTATTTTGAACAGGATTTCCAAAATGCAATTGAAATTTTTCAATCCATTATGGCGATAGACCCGGACGATAATACCGCCCTTTATTTTATGGAAAACGCCTTGAAATATCAACAAAACGGTGTGCCCGAAAACTGGAATGGCGCAGAAGAAATGGCCAGCAAATAAATGCTTAGCCAACTTCCATTCCCTGCTTTTAAAATTACTTATTCACCGTAATGGGTGCCTGCAGTATTACCCCGCTACCCGTCCTCACCTCCATATTACCTTTTACGTTTAATGCTTTTTTATTGATGAATTGACGGTTGCCTGTTTTTATGGAGGCATCATTAATCAGCTTACCAATTTTATTGGGGAATGAAATGCCACCAAAGCCATCCGAATTGTTGCTGCTTTTTACAGAGCTGCCATCACCTAATATTAAGGTGCTGTTTGGTCCGAAGTCGTAAGGGCAATTGACAGACTGGCTGAGAGCGCCCAATGGTGGATCAGTAATTTGCAATGTGCCGCCCGTAAAACTGAATGACAACATTGCAGCAGCCGCTTCCACTATTGCGTTGCCGTTTGATAAACTGGTGAAAGCATCACCGGTGTTGCTGTTTAAAATAATGCTGCCCCCCGTCATGCTAAATGTGCTGCCGGTGTTGAGTTTCAGGCGGCCGTTTATTGTTACTGTGCCATTGCTGATATTAAGTATGCCATAGTTGTCAATCATATTAGTTGCCTGGTCTTTTTCCCCTAATTGCAAATTAACAGCGGCATTATTTATATTGAGTGTGCCACCTGAATTTATCCTTAGTGAAAAGGCTTTTACAGAAGTATCCGCAGCAATAGTATGCCCCTGTTGAATAATTATGGAATCACAGATATCAGGCACCATCCCTTTACTCCATAACGCAGGGTTTTTAAAACTACCGCTGGCAAGTGTTTTATTAACACAATTGCTGAATAATGACAATGCTGCAGTAAGATTGATGGTATCGGTGAATCCTTTGTAGCTTACATAAGCCTGAGCAAACCCTTCTTTTTGTGCTCTGAAAGAGGCTGAAGAAATATCGTAAGTAATGATACCTACAGTATTCGCTTTAAATCTGAAACTTCAGTTGAGGAGAGCTCGATTGAGTAAGCCATATTTTAATTTTTGGTTACTCAAAGAAACAGTAATCGGAATTATTTAAGCAAAATAGTATATGTGTAAATAAACAGAATCAATTTTATAAATCTTCACCAAATCTTAAAAAAGATTATTCAACTTTCTTCTTTATGTCCTCACCAATTAACAGTACAAAAATTAATATCGCCCTTGTAGAGGACAATAAATTAAACCAGCACACATTCATTCAAAAGATAAGTTTGTATCCTTCTCTTGCCCTGGTTTTTACTGCTGATAATGGTCACCAATGTCTGGAAGAATTAAAGGGCTTACCGCATCACCTGGTACCCAAAGTAATTTTTATGGATATAGAAATGCCTGAGATGAACGGGATTGAAACCACACAATTGGCAAAGGCTTTATATCCTTCTATTCATTTTATTGTGTTGACCGTTTTTGATGATGATGAGAAAATTTTTGAAGCAATTAAAGCAGGTGCATCCGGATATTTATTAAAACACGAGCATGCTGCTGTTATAAATGATGCCATTACCAGCGTACTTGATTTTGGCGGCGCACCTATGAGCCCGGCCATTGCACGCAAAGCACTTAATCTTCTGGGCAAACAACAGCTTTTTGTGGCTGAAACAAGCCTTAGTTCTTTACCTCAAATGATTACCAAAAGAGAGCAGGAGATATTGCAACATACTATCAACGGATGGGATGCTAAACGAAATGCGGCAGAACTATCTATCAGTGTATTGACCGTACGTAAGCACATTGCTAATATTTACACCAAGCTGAATGTTACCTCTAAAGCGCAGGTTATTTCTTTAGCTCACAAAAATCATTGGGTGTAAATGATAGTCCATTGTCATCATAAAAAACGTGAGTGGTTATTGTTTCTGGTATCTGAATAATAAAATATTGGCATCGCCGGTGCCGCCCTCGTTGGAAATATACAAATCACCCTTGCTGTTAAAAGTAATTCCTTCCGGTTGTTTAAATATAGACGGATCAAGAGCGTAATATTCTTTTGCTTTCCATTGTTCATCTAGTATTAGCAGCATTTTATTTACAGAGGAAATTATATACCATTCATGCGTTACAGGATTTTTTGCAATGCCTGAAGGATGAAACTTTTCTTTGCCATTTTCATCCTTTGGCTGAATAAGGGTGATATCTACTTTAAAAGTATTGGTAACAATTAAAGAATCTCCGGGTGCCTGTTGCAGGATATAAACGGAAACTTCTTTTTTTTCTTTATCACTGGGGCAATGCTTACATAAAGCAATTAGTTTAGTACTATCGGCGACTAATCCTTCATATTCTCCTTCCGGTAAAATCTCTTCATATTCTTTTACGCTATCAATCCTTTCTTTTCCAATTTCATCAGTCGAAAACAAATATAATGAACCGTTACTTTTTAAAACAGCAACAGTTGTGTTATTAAGTATTGTTACATCTTCATAGTCTCCTTTTTTGGCAAATTTCGAATGACTTAATTGGTCGCTTCCGGGAGTAATGGAGAATAATTTTCCGGCTTCATCTTCAATTGCATATAACACATCTTCTTTGCCGGGTATAAAAGCAATTCCCGAAATTTCCTTTAATGAATTTTTCATCACAAATTTTTCGGGCTTGTTAATATCATAACCGGCGGGGCTTTTGTAGGGCTTTTTATTTTTACAACTTATACAAATTAAAAGCACAAAAAGTAAAACCGAGGAAAATTTTTTTAAATAAGGCATAAGTTGGTTTTATGGAATTGATAAACAAAAACTCGAAGTGTATATTTCCTTAAAAATGGTATTACTATAATTAAAGTGATAGCTTAAAAATATATTTTCTGCTTTCAACGCACTAACCTTTTAAGGTTTGATAAATTACTTTTTGCGACCTTATTACATGATCTTCATTTTCAACTACCGGTTGTACATTTTGCATTTGTTCGTTGATGGTAACAGCCTTTACATTATCGCTTAACTGTATGTTTAGTATTTGTAAAAGTTCTTTTTTTATTTTTTCATCATAAACAGGAAAACAAACTTCTATTCGGAAATACATGCTCTTGTTCATCCAATCGGATGAACCCATAAACACCAACGGGTTGCCATTATTACCAAAAACGAATATGCGGCCATGCTCTAAATACCTGTCTACAATACGGGTAACTGTTATATTTTTACTCCAGCCGGGCATACCTGGTATAAGGCAACAAATACCTCTTACAAGCAGGTTAATTTTTACACCTGCGTTGGAGGCTTCATATAATTTTTTGATGAGTACTTGTTCTTCCAGGTTGTTTATTTTAATGCTGATAGTTGCTTCAATACCCTGCCGGGCGTTTTCAATTTCCTGATGGATCAATTGCAAAAATTTTTCCTGTAGATTAAATTGTGCAACTAATAAATGATCGAAGTGCAATCTCTGATATTTTTTAGGCACTACCCGAAAGCTAAAGAATAAAAACAGCATTTCAAGTTCTTTAACCATCCCGGCGTTGGTTGTAAGCAGTATATGATCCGTGTATAAAGTTGCCGTTGTTTCATTAAAATTTCCGGTTGAAAATATGCCATAATATTTTAGCCGGCTGTTTTCTCTTCTTTTTATCAGGGCTGTTTTGGCATGAACTTTCAGGCCGGGAATACTGTATATTATTTTAACACCCGCTTCTTTCATTTTGCTCGCCCACTTTAGGTTATTCTCCTCATCAAACCTTGCTTTTAATTCAACAAATACGGTAACTTTTTTACCGTTTTTTGCAGCGGTAATCAACGAGTTTACAATCATCGAATCGTGGGCCACCCGGTAAACAGTTGCATAAATTTCTTCTACATGAATGTCGATAGATGCCTCACTAAAAAAGCGAATTACCGGCAGAAAATCCTGGTAGGGGGTATGAATTATAATATCCCTTAAGGCCATTGCAGTAAATATGTCGTCGTTGACTGGCAGGTATTTGTTACTTGCAGGTTCCCAGGGTTCATACAAAAACTGTTGCTTATACTGTAATGGTAAGTTTAATAAGTTTTTTAGGTTATGGTAATTACCCCCGGGTACAGCGTTGGCATTGGTAAGGTTTAGTTTATCAAATACCGAATACAAAATGCGCATTGATAAACCAGGCTGGTGCAGAAAACGTGTGGCAAGTCCGTTATCCCTTTTCTTTATTTGTTGCTCAATTTTATTAGCAATGTCACCTTCATATTCGTCCTGAAGATCCAAAGCCGAATCCCTGGTTATTTTAAAAGAATAACTTGCTTTTATGCTATAACCTGTAAAAACCTTATCAAGATTTGCTTTTATAATATCATCTATAAAAACAATAAAACGTGTATTTGAAATAGTGTCATCAACAAAATAAAATCTTGGTATAAATTCAGCAGGGATATTTACTATGGCAAGGTGCTCTTCATTTGGTGCACCTTCTAATACAACCAGTATCTGCAACTTATTATTTTCAATAAGTAAGGCCGGGTTTTTCGTATTTAAAAAAATAGGTTGTAAAAAACCGGTGATATGATTTAAAAAATAATCAGTACAATCTTTTAGTAAAAAGTTGGGGATGGGTTCATTGTATATTAAGGTAATTTTTTTCTCTTTAAAAGCGGGGATTAAACCTTCCTCCAGTATAGCACCCAGTTCCTTCATCTGCCCTGAAATAATTTTTTCGATATTTACCAGGATGGCTGTATAATATGAAGCGCCTGTTTTTCTTTCAATTTTTTTTAAGGATAACAAAGCTGGTATCCGAACCCTGTAAAATTCATCGAGGTTGGATGAATAAATAGATAAAAATTTCAACCTTTCGAGCAGGGGCACCGTATTGTCTTTAGCTTCCAATAAAACCCGATGATTAAACCCAAGCCAACTGATATCTCTGTCGAAAAAAACTATTTCCATTTGGAACATGTGTTAAATTATCAGAAAAAAACAATTGCCGCTGCATAGGCAATTACTGCTGCAATAATACCATAAAGGAATATGGTATAGGATGTGCGTAATAGTTTGTATTTTCTGCCCAATACTTTTCCCTGCCAGAAAATATCTTTTGTAAGGGTGCCATATAGAAAATCCTTGTCTGCCATCATCAGTTTTATTCCTTCGTCGTACTCCTTAAAATTCATTTTATAAAAACTACCAAAAAACAACAGGTTTACCGATTTGTCTGCTACCTGCTCTTGTGTAAATACACCATCTGCAACCTTTGGCCTTGTAGCCAGTACAGAATAAATTATGGTGCCCACATTTACTGCCAATAAAATCATGGTGGGTATAATTAAATTCTTGTGTTCATCGAGGTTTTTTATAATCAACCCCAGTACTACAGATATGATAATTGAATTGACTGATATCATTATATGAGCCTTATTATCGGCCATTACACTTATGCGTATATTATTGGAAGACGATAAACGGAACATTGTTTCCACACCTTTTACAGGCATGTCTTTCTTTTTTATTTTTGGAGGTTTTGCAACAACAGGTGTATTGGAGTTTGATACCTGTTTTTCTGCATTAATAACAGCCAACTCCTCTGCTGATTTAACTTTAG
>JANPNY010000697.1:0-3751 GCA_031427745.1 Chitinophagaceae bacterium
TTTTGGGGATATAAAGTAGGATCACATTGACTGCTTTGCCCTGCTGAATAAAACCTAAACTAATTGATATGCAAAAGAGTGAACTAACTATTTAGGTAATGGAGATAATGCCTGATTGCCAGTAGCAATAGTGTTTAGTATTTAATGGACTTGGATGGACACAAGGCACTTATCTTATTTACATCCTGCCAAATTACAGCTTCCACTAACCAATCATTTTATTTGATAAAACTCACAGATTAAGTCATGAAAAAAATATCGATCTTTTTTGCATTACTAGCATTTGCTACAACTGTAAGAGCGCAAAGCGTAGGTATTGGCACCACCACTCCCGATGCATCTGCACTTTTAGATGTAAGCAGTACAACCAAGGGACTTTTGCCTCCGAGGATGACAACTGCACAAAGAGATTTAATTACAACGCCGGCTGCAGGCTTAGTGTTATTTAACAGCACCACCAATAGCATACAACTTTATTCTGGTTCAGGCTGGATTTCGCTGACGGCGTCTTTTGCTTCTTTACCCGCAATCGTTATTGGCACGCAACAATGGATGAGTAAAAATCTTGATGTAGCTTTTTACAGAAACGGCGACTCCATACCACAGGTTAGGGACACAGAAGCTTGGTCAGTGTTAACAACTGGTGTCTGGTGTTATTTAAATAATGATTCAACACTGGGCAACAAGTACGGGAAATTATATAATTGGTATGCGGTTAATGACCCTAGAGGCTTAGCTCCACAGGGCTGGCATATCCCCACCGATGCAGAATGGACTACGCTTGAGACTACTTTAGGTGGTGCATCAGCAGCCGGGGGGCAAATGAAAGAGGTTGGGACGCTTAATTGGTTAAGCCCTAATACAGGCGGTAATAATAACAGCGGATTCATAGGCCTGCCTGGCGGGCTCCGTCGCTTCAATGGAACATTCACCTTGGTTGGCTACGAAGGCCACTGGTGGAGTTCTACGGAGAGCAATACCTTAGCCGCCTGGGTCCGCTACCTAAGCTACTTCAATGGCAATATCAATAAAGAATTCTCCTATAAGCAATATGGGTTTTCTGTTCGTTGCCTCAGAAATTAATTTGTTTGATTTATTGATAATTTACCGATAAGCTATATGGAACCGTGGCAGGGATTACATTTATAAGCCGGAAGCAACCAAGATGATTGCAATCAACTGCTTACCATAGTTAGGACAGAATAGGCTGACCAAAATTGACGGCACCAGATGATGCATTCACTTTGCGGAGAGCAATTAAAAATAAATAGCAAGGGTATCCAAAAAAAATTATTTAATAAACAAGCCATAATTGGGATTGGAATCCTTAAAATAATAAAAACTAATCATGAAAAAACTTTTAGTAATTGTAGGGTTTTTAATTTTCGGTAATATTGGTATGGCGCAAAGCGTAGGTATTGGCACCAATACTCCCGATGCATCTGCACAGTTAGATGTAAGCAGTACAACCAAGGGACTTTTGCCTCCGAAGATGACAACTGCACAAAGAGATTTAATTACAACGCCGGCTGCAGGCTTAGTGTTATTTAACAGCACCACCAATAGCATACAACTTTATTCTGGTTCAGAATGGATTTCGCTGATGGCATCTTTTGTTCCTTTACCCGCAATCTTTATTGGCACACAACAATGGATGAGTAAAAATATTGATGTAGCCTTTTACAGAAACGGCGACCCCATACCACAGGTTAGGGACACAGGAACTTGGGCAGCGTTAACAACTGGTGCCTGGTGTTATGTTAATAATGATTCTACCCTAGGTACTAAGTATGGTAAACTATATAATTGGTTTGCGGTGAATGATCCTAGAGGCTTAGCTCCACAGGGCTGGCACATCCCCACCGATGCAGAATGGACTACGCTTGAGACTACTTTAGGTGGTGCATCAACAGCCGGGGGGCAAATGAAAGAGGCTGGGACGCTTAATTGGTTAACCCCTAATACAGGCGGTAATAATAACAGCGGATTCACAGCCCTGCCGGCCGGCTCACGTCTCAGATATGGAACATTTAGCAATAATGGCAGTTTCGGCAATTGGTGGAGTTCTACGGAGAGCAGTCCTATTAGAGCCTGGCTCTGCCTCCTTGTCAGCAACAATGGCAATATAGTTAGGGGACTCAATTATAAGATAGCTGGGTCTTCTGTTCGTTGCCTCAGAGATTAATGATGTAATTTATTTACAAGTTGACTGTTTGGTTTCCCTTGGGTTGGTATTATTTTTAAAACAGGAAAAAACGAAAATGATTGCAATGGACAGTTTGCAATGTTTAGTACAAAGCAAGTTGGCCAGCATTGATAACTCTGTATTGATACATAATCATATCCACCTTTGGTGGCAGCAATTAAAAATGAAGTAGAAGAGATTTCCGAAATAATTGTAGGTAAAAAACATATTGGCATATAATGGGAATAAAAGTTCCGAAGGAAGAAAAGAGGAAATTTTAAAAAAATAATAAAAACTTATCATGAAAAAACTTTTAGTAATTGCAGGGTTTTTAATTTTCGGTAATATTGATATGGCTCAAAATGTAGGTATTGGCACCAATACTCCCAATGCATCTGCACTGTTAGATGTAAGCAGTACAACCAAGGGACTTTTGCCTCCGAGGATAACAACTGCACAAAGAGATTTAATTACAAAGCCGGCTGCAGGCTTAGTGTTATATAACAGCACCACCAATAGCATACAACTTTATTCTGGTTCAGAATGGATTTCGCTGACGGCATCTTTTGTTCCTTTACCCGCAATAGTTATTGGCACCCAACAATGGATGAGTAAAAACCTTGATGTAGCCTTCTACCGAAACGGCGACCCCATACCACAGGTTATTGACCCCACTGCATGGGCAAAATTAACCACAGGGGCCTGGTGTTATTATAATAATGATCCAATGCAGGGTAACAAGTATGGGAAACTATACAATTGGTATGCTGTAAATGATGCAAGAGGGCTGGCACCACAGGGTTGGCATATCGCCAGCGATGCAGAATGGACAACACTGGAGACTACTTTAGGTGGTATTGATGTTGCCGGAGGCAAAATGAAGGAACCCGGAACGTTTAATTGGGCAGGCCCTAATACGGGAGCTGATAATAGCAGCGGCTGGGCAGGTCTGCCGGGCGGCTTCCGTGACAACAATGGCTCATTCGACGATGTTTCCTTCGGCGGCTACTGGTGGAGTGCTTCGGAGTCCAGTACATTTTTCCCCTGGTTCCTCTTCCTGTCCTATTTCACTGACGACCTGTACAGGGTCAACAGGCTTAAGCCTAACGGGTTTTCTGTTCGCTGCCTCAGGGATTAGTTTATTTGATTTATTTGACAATTTGATTAATCACAGCAAAGCGGTCGAGATTTTTTTAATTTTAGCTTTATTCAGCGACTTACCAGATTATAAAGCAACCTATCGATTTGCTAATGGCTACTTTTCGTTTTACAAATAATTTAGGTAAGGTTTAAAAATACACGATAGGTAAAGCTTATAAAAGAAACACTAAAAATACTTACTTCAATATTCAGGGCAATCATCAATTTAGACAAGCAGCGGATATTACAGCAAGCCCCCTAAGGTTTTTTTACGCCTTATAAAAAACCTGGAGCAAATAAATTTGAAAAAGTTTGTGCAGGTTAATCAAAAAGTAGAAGAAGTACCCAAACAATTGACAGGGTGGCAAAAATTGATAAAAATTTAGGGTCTGGCCAGCGTTTTGTATTATTTACTGCAGCAAGCGG
>JANPNY010000698.1:0-2598 GCA_031427745.1 Chitinophagaceae bacterium
GCCGGCAGTTTCGCACCATTCCCGGCATTATGGAAGGTACCGGCAAACCGGAATATGATAAATGTGTGGCTATCTCTACAGAAGCCTCTTTAAAGAAAATGATGTTGCCTGGTGCAATCGCTTTATTATCTCCCATCATTATTGGTTTTATTTTTGGACCAGAAGTATTGGGTGGATTTTTAGCTGGTGCTACCGTAAGTGGTGTATTAATGGGCATGTTCCAGAACAATGCCGGTGGTGCATGGGATAATGCCAAAAAATCATTTGAAAAAGGTGTGGAAATAAATGGAGAGATGTACTACAAAAAATCTGAACCGCACAAAGCATCCGTTACAGGCGATACAGTAGGAGACCCATTCAAGGATACCTCTGGCCCATCTATGAATATCTTGATTAAACTGATGAGCATCGTTTCGTTGGTAATTGCTCCTACCCTTGCAAAAATTCATCATGATAAAATTCAGGCTAACAGAAAAGCACAGATGGAAACAATTATGAAAATGACTGAAGGAGAGACGAAAACAAAAAGTGAGTAAAATGAATGATGGTACGAATGTGGAAATAGGACCACTTCTACTGTAAACGCTAATATGAATTTATAAAAAATGCCTGGTGTACGCCGGGCATTTTTTTGTGCCAGACCCAGCATTTTATGTGGTAAATTGCATTACAAATTTTCAGAATGGAACACCTGCCCATACCAATAACTGGCTTATCCGAAGCTGAAGTACAAATATCCCGACAACAACATGGAACCAACGATTTAAACAGCACCGAACGGAGCGGCTGGTTAAAAGCCATTTTTGATACAGTAAAAGAGCCTATGTTTATCTTGTTGCTGGCAGCAAGTATCATTTATTTTATTTCCGGGCAAGTAGAAGAAGGACTTTTTATGGTATCGGCTATTTTATTGGTATCTGCCATTTCACTCTACCAGGAATCAAAAAGCAATAATGCCCTTGCGGCATTAAAGAAGTTATCGCAACCCCAAAGCAAGGTGGTAAGAGCAGGTGAAATAATTGAGATCAACAGTGGTGAAATTGTTTTAAATGATGTAGTGGTATTTGAAGAAGGTTCTTTGATAACAGTAGATGCCAGGATTATTTACTCCAATGATTTTTCTGTAAACGAATCCATTCTTACCGGTGAATCTTACAGCGTTGTAAAAAATAAAAACGAGCAGGAAAATTCCGTATACATGGGTACTTCCATTGCCACAGGTATGGCGATAGGCGAGGCAACAGCTATTGGTAATAATACCAAACTGGGTAAAATCGGGCAGTCGTTACAAAACATTAAGGAGGAAAAAACACCTCTGCAAATTCAAATAGGCAATTTTGTAAAAAAAATGGCAATAGCCGGTGTTATAGTTTTTTTAATTGTGTGGGCCATCAATTATTTTAATTATGCGCCACATGATTTTGCAGGCAGTTTATTAAAGGCATTAACGCTTGCAATGTCGATACTACCCGAAGAAATCCCTGTGGCATTCACCACATTTATGGCCCTGGGTGCATGGCGTTTGATGAAGATGGGTGTAATTGTAAAGCAAACAAAAACCGTAGAAACCCTGGGAAGTGCAACTGTAATCTGTACCGACAAAACCGGTACCATTACCGAGAATCGCATGGAGCTGAATTCGCTTTATGTTGAAAAAACAGGCGCCATGTACAAAGATTTCAAAGAATCAAAAGCGGAAGCTTTTGATTTGATTGAAACGGCCATGTTTGCCAGCGAACCACTCCCCTTTGACCCTATGGAGCTTGCCTTGCATGAAGCCTATAAATCAATTGCCGACATTGATGAAAGAAAGAATTTTACCATGGTACATGAGTATCCACTAAGCGGAACTCCCCCTATGATGACCCATATTTTTGCAAACAGCGCAGGAAAAAGAATCATTGCCTGCAAAGGTGCCCCTGAAAAAATATTAAGTTGTTGCAAACTGTCAGCAGCGGAAATAACAAAAATCAACTTACAACAGCAACTGTTAACGGAGCAGGGTTTTCGGGTGTTGGCTGTTGCTAAATCATCTTTTTCCGGTGACGATTTTTTAAAGGAGCAGGATGAATATGAATTTGAATTTATTGGATTGGTATCGTTTTATGATCCCCCTAAAAAAAATATCAGCGAAGTTTTTGAGAAATTTTATACAGCCGGCCTGCAGGTAAAGATAATAACCGGCGATAATAAAGCAACCACCCAAAGTATTGCAAAACAAGTAGGCTTTAAAGGTGGCGAAAACGCAATTGATGGGGCTGAATTAATGGCATTATCACCGGAAGCTTTAAAAAAATCGGTGATGGAATCCAACATTTTTACCAGGATGTTTCCGGAAGCTAAACTTAAAATTATTGAGGCTTTAAAAGAGCAACAGCAAATAGTTGCCATGACGGGTGATGGTGTAAATGATGGTCCTGCATTAAAGGCATCACATATAGGTATTGCCATGGGCAAAAAAGGATCTGAAATTGCAAAAGATGCTTCCTCTCTCATTTTAGAAGAAGACGATTTGGGTAAGATGGTGGATGCCATTGCGATGGGAAGAAGAATTTACAGTAATCTTAAAAAGGCTATCCAATACATCATTTCCATTCA
>JANPNY010000699.1:0-4145 GCA_031427745.1 Chitinophagaceae bacterium
TATTGGGTACTGGATCTAATTCATGTTATTACAACGGAAAAAAAATAGTCAGCAACAGTCCTGGATTGGGGTTTATTTTGGGAGATGAAGGCAGCGGCGCCTACATGGGAAAAAAAGTAATTCAATATTTTCTTTACAATACTTTCGATCCGGATTTAATGGACAGGTTTATGGCTAAGTATGATACTGATAGTGCCACCATACTTAATGCAGTATACAAACAACCCTTACCCAACAGGTATCTTGCCGGGTTTGTTGGTTTTTTGATTGAAAACCGGGGGCATTTTATGATTGAAAATATAATTGAGGACAGTTTTAATGACTTTTTCTTTACCCATATTTGTAAATACAAAGAAAGTTGGACACTACCAATACATTTTACCGGGAGCGTTGCTTATGGATTTAAAGATGTTTTAAAAGAGATGTGCCAATCATATGTGTTAGAGTTAGGCAATGTACTTAAACAGCCAATAGATGGGCTAATAAAATATCACCGGTTACAGCAGTAGGTATCTTGTTTAAAATACCGAGTGAATATCGGCTGAATTAATTGTAAAGCTTCAGTTTAAATTTGTGTTACCACTTAAATTATCTTACCATAACTATTGTTTTTTTAAACCAAGAATAATAAATTACATTTAAACATCAAACTACACTTTTATGAAACATTTATTTTTACTTACGCTAACATTCATTTTAGTATCAACTGCAGCACTGGCTCAAAAAAGTAACAGGACTTATGCAATAACCGGTAAAAGCAACAATAACTTTTTTTGGGCCGATATTAAAGAGATTGACATTGCATCGGGAAAGGTTTTAAAAACGATATTTGACGCTGAGAAAACCTCCTTTAAAACAAAAGCACTAAATGATAATGAAGCCCGTACACAAACGCCTGAAAATTTAAAACCTACAGAATTTGGAGTAGCAGCATGTGCGTTGGATAGCAGGCACAACAGGTTGTATTTTGCACCTATGCATTTTGCAGATATCCGCTTTTTAGATTTAGAGAGTAAGGAAGCCAGTTTTACCGTCATTAAAAAGAACATTATTCCGGTAAGCGCTTCAAACGTTGTTTATCAACCCGAAGAAAATCAAATCACCAGAATGGTTATTGCTGAAAATGGATTTGGTTATGCGCTTACCAACGACGCCAATCACCTCATCCGATTTTCAACCGGAAAATCTGCCGCAGTAGAGGATTTGGGAAACCTGGTTGATGCAGCAAGTAATAATGGGTTATCAATCCATAATAAATGCACCAGCTGGGGTGGAGATATGCTGGCTGACGCCTTTGGGAAATTAGTAGTAATTTCTGCCAACCACAATGTTTTTACTGTTGATGTAAAATCGAGGGTAGCAACTTTTACAGGTACTATTACGGGCTTACCTGCAAACTATACTACCAACGGTGCAGTCGTTAACAGCGATGGAGATATTGTTCTAAGCAGTGCCAATGTTTTTGAAGGTTTATACAAGTGTAATTTTAAAGATTTAAAAGCGGTTGGTATCCCTAATGTAGATAAAACCTTTAATGCATCAGATTTGGCCAATGGTAACTTCTTGTTGCAAAAAGAGGCTGACGCTACCAATAAATTTGATTTAACAAAATTCACGTTGCCTTCTTTTGAAGGTGCAACTGACGCTAAGGTTTTTCCTAACCCTGTTACAGGCAGTCAATTCAATGTGTTTTTTGAAGGACAAAAACCTGGCAGATACAATATGGTCTTTACCGATTTAGCAGGCAGAACCATTACGTCAAAAGTAATTACAATTTCCAGGGGTAACCAGGTTGAAAATTGCAACCTGTTAGCTAAAACTCCAAAGGGAACTTATTTATTAAAAGTGCTTAATGAAAGAAAGCAGTTAGCGTTTTCTGAAAAAATTATTGTGCAATAAAAATTTTATGGGTTTAAAGTTAAGAGAGCTCCACTTAGTGGGGCTTTTTTTATGGGTATAATAGTAATAGTTCTTAATTGAAAGTTGCATTGTTATTGAAATTATTTTATGGTAGCAATTTTATTTCTATACAATACAAGCCTATGCAGCAGATAAATAATAGGGAATACCAGGCACAATTAATTTCCGGTAAAATAATACAGAAGTATTTTCATTTACAATATTTAATTTTGAATTCACAAAAAGAACTTTATTGGCTTTCGAAACATATGTTACATGCAGGATATTGAACCGTATTACAACTGGCGCCACCTCTACGTTGCAGAAGAAGATGAACGTTCGCCTTTTTATGGCCGCACCTACAGCGAATTTGAATTTACTCAAACAGTCTACAATTATTACATACATCCACAATGGGACGAATTTGGCAGCCGCACATTATACATGAAGATATTGTACGTAGATTATGAACAGGCATTTGCCATTATAGAATTAATTGGCGAGTGGAATGATGCTATTGAAAATGATATAATGACGTTGAGAAGAGATATTACCGATAAAATGTTTAAAGATGGAATTACCAAATTTATTTTGGTAGCAGAAAATGTCTTAAACTTTCACAGCAGTGATGATAGCTATTATGAAGAATGGAACGAGCAGCTAATGGATGAAGGCGGATGGATTGTAGTGGTGGATATGCCACAACAAAGCCAGTACGATTTTAAAATAGCTAGGCTAACTAATTATGTTGCATTGATGGATTTCCCTCAATGGAGAACGTTAAAACCCGACTACGTTTTTCAGCAGGTTGATAATTGGATTTTACGGCAATTACGATAAAGTTTGTTTATTTTATTTACCCTTGTTTTTTGTTTATAGAAAAACCTGGTAAAAATAAATTTATGGTTTTTCCTTACGTATTTTTGCAAAATTATAAATACTAACTGTTTTCTTATGACCTGGAAATCTTTCTTCACAGCTTCAATTGGTAAAAAATTTGCCATGGGGCTCACTGGCCTTTTTTTAATATCTTTCTTGATAGTTCATGCAGGAGTTAATTCCTCCATTTTTGTTAACGATAACGGAGATACTTTTAATACAGCTGCCCATTTTATGAGCCATAACTGGGTGATTCGCATAATGGAGCTTGGTTTATTTGCAGGATTGTTTCTTCACATTATTCAAGGGCTTTTGTTATGGAAACAAAACAATGCTGCCAGGCCGATAAAATATGATAGGAGTGATGCTAACAAAAACAGCACATGGTACAGCAGAAGCATGGGGTTGCTTGGTACCTTATTACTATTCTTTTTAATTATCCATATTTCCAAATTTTTTGTCGATACCAAAATTGCATTGTACGGTAGCGGAGACGGAGAACATAATTTGTATCTATCAATGAAAGAAGAGTTCAGCAAATGGTGGATTGTTGTTATCTACATTGCCGGCGTTGCGTCTTTATTCTGGCACCTGTTGCATGGATTTGGCAGTGCGTTTCAAACCCTGGGTGTAAATCATAAGCGATACACTCCCATCATAAAATCAATCGGTATTGGATATACGGTAATCATATGTTTACTATTTGCGAGCATGCCCCTGGCATTTTATTTTAACTGGATTCAATAGTAGCTAAACCATCCGGAAAATAATTTGTTATCAACTGTATCTAATACTTTAAATATCTAACAAAGCAACAATTATGACTCTAGATTCAAAAATCCCTAATGGGGAGATGCATGAAAAGTGGAATGATTACAAGGGCCATGTAAAATTGGTAAACCCTTCTAACAAGCGTAAACTGGAAGTGGTAATAGTGGGTACGGGATTGGCAGGAGCCAGTGCTGCAGCTTCTTTAGGTGAACTGGGTTATAAAGTAAAAGCATTTTGTTACAATGATAGTCCCCGAAGAGCGCATAGTATTGCGGCACAAGGAGGCATCAATGCTGCTAAAAACTATCAAAACGACGGAGATTCTGTATTTCGTCTTTTTTATGATACAGTGAAAGGTGGCGATTATCGTTCAAGAGAAGGCAATGTTCATCGCCTTGCGGAAGTAAGTAATGGAATCATTGATCAATGTGTTGCACAGGGCGTTCCTTTTGCAAGAGAATATGGTGGATTGTTAAGCAACAGAAGTTTTGGCGGCACACAGGTTCAGCGCACATTCTATGCAGCCGGACAAACCGGTCAGCAATTATTATTGGGCGCTTACAGTGCTTTAGAAAGACAGGTGGCGCTTGGTAATG
>JANPNY010000700.1:0-10129 GCA_031427745.1 Chitinophagaceae bacterium
GTACGGAGTTAGAGCCAACAGGTTTTAGTCCGGGTGCAACTGCACAGCGGTCAGTTGCCAAGGTTTCCGAGCGACACCGACCAACACAAACAGCAGACAAAAGATAGACATTTTGACTACTTTTGCCAAAAAATAAATAGAAGAAATTAATGATGCGAACAAAATATTTACTGACAATAATTTTACAACTTTTAATATTTTCAATTTCAAATGCACAGACCAGCGTAACAGTTTCGGGAATTATAAAAGACAAAAACAGCAAAGCCAATTTGCCTTTTGTAAATGTGGTTTTGAAAACGGAAAAAGACAGCACTTTTGTAAGTGGGACAGTTACCAATGAAGAAGGACGATTTTCATTATCAAAAATAAAATCAGGCAATTATTATGTAGAAGTTTCTTATATCGGTTATACTACAAAAAAGCAACCATTATTTGTAGGTAACCTAACAGAATTTTTAGACATCAAAACAATTGAAATTGAAGAAAACTCAACATCATTACAAGAAGTTGTTATAACAGGAAAGACAGCCGAAATAAGTGAGAAAATGGATAAAAAAACATTTTCTTTGAAAGACAATATTAGTCAAAGTGGTGGTTCTGTTTTACAAGCAATGCAAAATTTACCAAGTGTAACAGTACAAGATGGGAAAGTGCAGTTGCGTGGAAATGATAAAGTAACAGTGCTTATTGACGGTAAACAAACGGCTATCACAGGTTTTGGAAACCAAACAGGATTAGACAATATTCCTGCATCGGCTATTGAAAAAATTGAAATTATAAATAATCCTTCTGCCAAATATGATGCCAATGGAAATGCAGGAATTATCAATATTATTTACAAAAAGAATAAGAAAGATGGTTTTAATGGAAAATTTGGTTTTACAACTGGCGTTGGTTCGCTTTGGATGCGAAAAGAAAATTTACCAACCATTAGACCTCAATATACTTTTACGCCAAAGTTAAATCCGAGCGTTTCACTTAATTACAGAAAAAACAAAGTCAATGTTTTTTTTCAAGGCGATTATTTATATACTGAAACGCTGAACAAAAATGAATTTGTAACACGAAATTACGACAATGGCGATGTAATTAATTCACAATTAAAACGCAACAGAAATACACATTTTACAACCTTAAAATCGGGAATTGACTACACAATTAACGACCAAAATTCATTGACAATTTCAGGACTTTTTGGAAGTGAAAAAATTATTGACCGTGGCGACCAACCTTTTTTTAATGGCAACTTTACCCAACGAAATAGACTTTGGCAGTTTTTAGAAGATGAATTGAAAACAACCATTATGGCAACTGCCAATTATCAACACAAATTTAAAGAAGCAGGACATTTGCTAAATATTGGTTTCAATTACACTTTTCACAGGGAAGATGAAAAATACTTTTACGACAATTATTTGCCAACTTCCACAGGAACAGATGCGTTTAAATTATTGTCAGACGAGCAAGTGTATGATTTTAATTTTGATTACATAAAACCATTAAAATATGGACGAATTGAAACAGGCATAAAACTTCGTAACAGAAATATTCCAACTAATATGCAATTTATCCCAGGTGTAAATTCAGTTTTAGACACCAATGCAGGTGGTTGGGCAACTTATAAAGAATTAATTCCTGCCGTTTACGGAAATTATATTTTTGAAAACAAAAGATGGGAAGCCGAATTAGGTTTAAGGGTTGAGTATGTAAATATTCAGTATGATGTAAATCCTAATCATATCGTTTATAAAAGCGATGGCTATAATTACACCCAACCATTTCCAAATTTGCGTTTGGCATATAAAATAAATGACAACAATAAACTTTCCATTTTTTACAACAGAAGAGTGGACAGACCTAACGAAGTAGATATTCGTATTTTTCCAAAATATGACGATGCAGAAATAATTAAAGTTGGCAATCCTGCATTGCGACCACAATTTACCAATTCGATAGAATTGGGCTATAAAAAAAGTTGGGAAAAAGGAAGTTTATACAACGCCATTTATCACCGATTTGCTGACGGTACAATTACACGAATTTCAAGCACCGTTCCACCAAGTAATTTAATTTATGCAACATTTCAAAACGTAAATAAAAGTTACAACACAGGAATTGAAATGGTTTTAGCACAAGAAATTTCTAAATTGTACTCATTCAATATTAATCTAAACGCATACAGAAATCAAATAGATGCGTTTATAGTTGAAAATAAATATCCTACCACACATTTATTTTCAGCAGACAAGCAAGAGGCATTTTCAGGAAACATAAAATTGAACAATACTTTTCATTTTCCTAAAAACATTGACGCACAACTAACTGCTATTTATTTAGCACCTGACATTATTCCACAAGGAAAAATAAAATCACGTTTTTCATTAGACCTTGGACTTAAAAAAGCAATTCAAAAAGGGAAAGGCGAACTATTTTTTAACGCAACTGATTTGCTAAACACAATGATTATCAAAAAAGAAATAAACGGACAAGGTTTTAATTATACAAGCAACGACTATTACGAAACGCAAGTAATCAGACTTGGGTATAGTTATAAATTTTAACGAAAGAGCATACCTCAAAACGCCAGCAGGTAACAGGGGTTTTGCAAAAAAGCGGGTTCAGTGCTAAATTGAACATTTGTGCTTCTAATTCCGCTTCTTCGCCAAGCCCCAAACCGTTCTTGGCAACCAGAATTTCATTCACAAAAAAAGTATCATGCGTTTTTATGACGGACTGGCCTGGCTGATGCAAATTGTAATGTTCCTTGCGCTTGGCCTGCTTGTTTTTCCAAAGCAAGTGTTACCTTTTATTGGCACAGGTTTAATTATTGCACTCTTCCTGATGTTTGTAGCAAGGCCACTTGCAGTATTTCTTTGCCTGTTGCCATTCCAAGCAAATAACAGGGAAAGATTACTGATTTCATGGGTTGGGTTAAGGGGCGCAGTTCCTATTGTATTTGCTACTTACCCGCTTATACAGGGTGTTGAAAAATCTGGTATGATTTTCAATATTGTATTTTTTGTAGTGCTTACTTCTGTTATGTTGCAGGGTACAACTATTCCCTTTGTGGCGAAGTTGCTTTATTTATTTAAACCCGTAAAATTCAAAACCCGCTATCCTCTTGAATTGGAACTGTCGGACAATTTTAAAAACGAATTATTCGAATTGGAAGTAATAGAAAATTCACCAGTCATTGGGAAGCAAATTTTTCAACTCCAATTTCCAAGGACATCACTTATTGTATTGATTAACCGTAACGACAAATATATTACACCCGGCGGTACAACAACAATAATGCAAGGCGACAAACTATTGATTATGTCAGATAATAAAAGCGACAAAGACACAATAAAACAAGTAATTATTAACGACAGTTCCACTACATAATTACTCTCAAATGGCCACTAATGAAAGAAGAACGAACGCATAATAAACCTCATGCCCGGTAAAACATGCTCAAAAAAACAGCCGACAAGCAAATCAATAAAAAGCACAGCAACACCGGCTTCCATAATTTTTTGATAATGCTTCTTTCCAATCCTTTTTCGTTTAATACGGCCTGTATCATGGCAATATTCTGTATAGACAAAGCATTGCCCAATGCTGCTCCGGCTAACTGTGCGGCCAGCAATAAAGGGATCTGCAAATGAAATTGTTGCCCCACCCCGTACCATTCCGTACCAAACATCAGGTTAGATACGGTAGCGCTGCCTGCAATAAAACTTCCTAAAAATCCCGTGGCTACTGCCATTACATAAAACAATGGAGAAGGGATGTTGCCGGAACCGAATAATTCTTTTACATCTAAATTTTGCGATAACAATTTTGCAAGTATTGCCAGGCAGGCTATGGTTACAAAAGTGGCGGGCAGGCGGATGACAGTTTGTTTAAAAACAGAGCTAAGAGAAATAGTGGGGTTGTTTTTACCAAATGCAAATAACAACAGTAACCCTGTAATAAAAATTAATCCCGGCTGAAAAAGATGGATGCTTTTCTTTAACTCAACAGCAGGCCAGGCGATGTTGAATTTAATATTACCCAACAAAAACTTTCCTGCAATAAGCAATAATGCAATAAACAGGTACGGTTTAAATGTTTTGTAAAAATGTAAAAGCGATGTTTGGTTGATTGTTGCAAACGAACTGCCTGTTGCTTTTACAATCAGTAACCAAATTGACAAACCGGCAACCGCTGCCGCCATACTCGGAAAATCGGGGCCAAAGTGAGCAAAAAATATAAAAGGTATAACAAATGAAATACCAGCAATAGCAGCAATGAAATAAACCTGAACTGTATTAGCAGCTTTCGGTAGCAACCCACCTGCTTCTAAAAAACGTTTGAAAATAATGGGTATCATGATAGCAGGCAACAGCATCAGCATGGCAGCATAAACAGGGGTTTGCTCCACCGGTAAATTGGCCAGGCCTATTTTAACGGGTGTACCCACTGCCCCAAAAATAACCGGAACCGTGTTGGCTATTAATGCAAGCGCTGCAGCCAGGTATGCAGGAAACCGTAAGCCCAACAGAAGCGGCACAATAATCATTGCCGGTGTGCCAAAACCTGAAGCGCCTTCAATAAAACTTCCAAAAAAGAAAGCCAGTAAAATAACAATCACCAGCTTGTTCGTCGAAAACTGTTGCAGCGATTTTTCAAGATTTTGAATAAAGCCACCTGCCTTTAGATAATTATAAAAAAGCAATGAGCCAAAAACCAATAAACTAATCTCTGCTGCCACCAGCAAGCCGTGAATGGCTGCCCCTGAAATAGTATTTAATCTAATGCTACCTGCTGCGGAAATGATGATTACAACCGCAAGTAACCCAACCGCTGCCGATACCAATAAACTTTTCTTTAATACAAGGGTAAAGAAAAGTAAAACAAAAAATGTAATTGTTATCAGTAATAGACTCATGCAAAAGATTCAGCAATGCCAGTTATTATCCGGCTATATCATGCAATTTAAGTGATTAATCCTCTTTTGCCCCCTTTAGCAGGTTATCTTTATATTTGATAATGAAATTTATACTTTCCGTAAAAGCAACCCTACTAGCTGTAATTTTATTTTCTGTTTTGCAATCATGCGATAGTCCTTCAAGAAAAAAACTTCCGGAAAATTTTAACTACAATGCCTTTAAAGATTCCATAAAGGCGGAAAAATATGATACATCAGGTGACGACAGTAATATTTTTGATACCACATTTCTAACACCGGAAATTGACTCAATAAATGCATTATTAATACAAATTGATACCGTATGGCACAGAGACATTACCATGTTTGAGCAAATAGATAGTTTGCGTAAAATTTGGAAAAAGATGGAGAAGTATTCTCCCGAAGAACTAGCGATACTAAAGGAAAATACAAAACTGCTTGATTCGTTTCTTACAAACAAAAAAGACCCTGAAAATACGCCTTGCAGGGAAGAGGGATGCCTGCTGTATGCACAAATCGTAAAATCAACACAAAACCTATATTTATATCTTGATGCCGTATTAATCGACAGCTTCCCTGTTTCAACCGGAGAGGGTAAGTACGAAACACCCAAACTGAATGTAAGAGCTTCGGGCCCTTTATTGAAAAAATATACATCCAAAAAATTTCCTGGTGGCAACTACCAGGGGCTTGGCAATATGCCTTATGCAGTTTTTATTAAAGGGGGATATGCCATTCATGGTACAACTACTGGAAATTTTGCCAAATTGGGAACTAGGGCATCGCATGGCTGCATAAGGCTCCACCCCGTTAATGCTAAAATATTTTATGAATTGGTTAAGCTGATTGGGATTAGCAATACATGGGTATCCATCACTGATTCATTACCTTAAAACAGCATTTACATTTTGTAATTTATGCTGATTTTTTAGAAGCCGCTGTTGCGTTCATTACCATAATATATTCCAGTATATTTTCCATATCTGTTACCCCATACATTTTACCGTTCTTTGTTACAATAAGTATGGAGTGCTTGTGCTGCTGCATCTGCAACAATGCATTTTCGATTGATTCAGTTGTTTCAATAAAACCGGGATTTCTTTCTGCTGCTACTTCAACAGAAACATCCTTTGTATGCTCCTGTAATGCTTTGATGATTCCATCCCTCCCCAGTGTGCCATAAGGCTTGTCGCCATCCATTATTAAAAAGTTTTTGGCCTGCCCATTGAGTAATAGTTGCACAGCATTACCAATCGTGTCTTCCCTGTTTAATACCGGTATTTCCTTCATAGTTATTTCTTCTACGGTATGGCCTTTCAGGACAGAACCGGTTTTCACCTGATCATATTCTGCCATAGCTCCTAGAAAAATAAATAACCCGATAAAAATGAGGAAAGGGTTATTGAAAAAACCGAGAAATACAAAAACAACAGCCAATGCCTGGCCTATACTTGCGGCAATTTTTGTAGCCAATATCCTGTTTAATCTTAACGATAGTAATGCACGGAGTACCCTGCCACCATCCATAGGGAAAGCAGGTATAAGATTAAATACAGCAAGCCATATATTAACAATGGCAAGACTCAGTAAAAAATTATCGGCGGTTACATGAGTTATGATAGAAAAATCGGTGGGTAGTTTTGTTAACCGTAAAAAAATGAACAGGATAATAACAATTACAAAATTAACAGCCGGGCCAGCGAGGGCAACAATCAATTCCTGCATTGGTTTTTCGGGCATTTTTTCTAACCTTGCCACTCCACCAATGGGCAACAGTGTAATGTCTTTTGTTTTTATATGATAACGCCTTGCTGCAAGGGCATGGCCAAGTTCATGTAGCGTTACGCATACAAACAGGGCCAAAATAAATACAACCGACCAGGTTACCTGCTCCGCATTTAACCCCCTGCGTAAATTAGAAAAGATTATCCAGAAGATGATGATGGGGAATGTCCAGTGTAAAAATATTTTAATGCCTGCAATATTTCCTATGTAAAGAGAATTTTTCATTTTACTTTTTTAGATGTTAGTTATTAGATTCATGTAGTCTTACTTACAACAACTTTTGGCTTTTCTGCCCGGCTCAATAATATATTCAATGGCCGCCATTCTTCTATATGGCCACTGATGATTTTTAGAATAGCCACAAAAGGCATAAACAAAACCATTCCCGAAATACCCCAAATAATTCCACCGGCAAGCATCGCTACCAGTATGGCCCATGTACTTACATTCAGTTGCTGGCCTACCACCTTTGGAAAAATAACAGCATTTTCAAGATATTGCACAAATGCAAATATGCCCACCACGCCTAATGGATAAAGCAACGAATCTGTTGTAACCCATGCCACCGTTATTGGCAGCAGCGAACTGATGATGATGCCAATATATGGCACCATCGTCATAAATGCTGTAAGCATTCCAAACAAGATGGCATGTTCAACCCCCAGCAGCAGCAAACCGATGCTATTCAGCGTTCCCACAATCAGGTAAACCTTAATAAGGCCGATGATGTATTTATTATAAGCATAAGATGCTTCATGCAAAATTGTATTGAGCCGTTGATGATATTTTTCCGGAATCAATGCTTTTAAAAACTGTACAAACTGTTCCCGGTGGTACAGGAACAGAGCTGTGAAAACGGGAATAAGAAACAGGGAAAATAACAGGCCACCCATGCTTTTAAAAACAGATTGTATAAATGAACCTATATTACCGCCAGAATTACGGGCTGCATTCTCCATCCATCCTGTTTCTAAATTAAATGCAACGCCAACTTTATCATTTACCCATTGCTGAAGTTGCTGTAAAGCCGATTGTATTTTTTGCAACAGCACAGGTAAATCATTTTTCAGATAATTCAATTGCCACAGCAGCAGCCAGAGTATAGCGGTAAATAATAAAATGACTATTATTAAAGAAGCGGCAATAGCAATACTTCGTGGCCATTTATGTTTTTCAAGCCATTTACAAAATGGATAAAGAATTAAAGCAATTAAAAGCGAAAATGCCAGTGGGATAAACAATGCTCTGCCAAAATACAAAACAGCAACAGTAAAAAATACTATTTGCAGCAGGTTAAGATATGAGCCGGTGATATTATTTTTTACATTCATGTTTTTTAGTTTTACTTTTTGCTTTGTACTATGTAGCCTTATCCATTGTTGTATAACACAATCCTTCTATTTCCATCAATACATGTTTCCTCCGGCTATCATCTATTCTTAAGGTTTTCAGGTAACCGGGCTCCTGCAACAGTTGATTGCATAAAACAATTTTGTTGTTCAGCAGCAATTGTTTTTCTGTATTTTTTAAAGAGGTTAAACAGGTTATGGGATGAAGCCCCATCCTGTCTATCATATCCTTTAACCCATTTGCCTGCGGATAATCCCATCCCAATAATTGCAAACCGGCACAGCCACCGTATTGTATGGCATCCTGGGAAAAATGAGTATTTGTTACTAACCATCCCTCATGTATTTTTCCGTTTGTTTCCGGCTGCTTTTGATATTGCTTTTCTATATCCCTGAAACGGGAGTGAACATACAACGGGATTTTTACATCACAATTTATACCCGGCCTGTTATGAAACTTACACTCTGCAAATACCAACCTGTTGCCCTTAGTTGCTATCACATCCACCTCATGTTTTACGCATGCTCCATTAATTATCTGGCCTGTTTTTACTTTGTATTGCAGTTGTTCAAATAACTTACCGATATAAATTTCAAAAGGGTAACCGGTTGGCCCCAGTTCCATAATAGCTTGTTTTAATTTATACCGTGCAGCCTGCTGTCTTGAGTTTTGCTTTAATAAGCGGAAGGCCCTTTTATAAATTTCCTGTGTGGATATACCATCGTATGCATCCATCAAGATATCATCCACAATTTGTTTACTGGTTGCTTCATCTGCCCCGGAGCGTTTCAGCGATTGCTTCAGTTTAACCGGCAAAAAAATCATTTGCTTGCCCGATGCTTTTGTTACCTGTAGTTTTTTATGTTGGGTTGATGTCATTTTTATTTTGTATGGATGCTAATTACTAATTAAGGTCATCTCTAATTGCATATATTTTTAGCTGCTTCATTCTCAATTTCTCTCTTTGCACCTGAGCCCAGGTCAACCATTTTCCTGACGTCAAGAAAATGGTCTGACCTCTCTTGTTTAGCATAGGTACAGGCGGTTTTTGCTTTATCAATAACCTTAATAAAGTTCTCCCGCTTTAAATAGCCCAAAAGTTCCTGAAGGTCTCTTGCAAACCAATACTCAACGCCATCTGTTTCATGAACAGCTAATTCAAAACTGCTGTGAAGCTGTGATATGATTTCCTTTTTTATGTGTTTATTTTATTTGATTTTGGTCACATGCCTGCCCGGTTGAAACCGTTCGGACGGGGATACGAAGTGGACGGGGGCAATATAACAATATCAGTGTAATTATTTGCAGATGAAAACCATCTATAATTTTACCTTGCTGAATATTTCAACCATGGCTCTCCTGTTTTTATATTGCACTATATATTGAGCTATCATAGTAGTTGCCATTTCCTTCCCCCCCTCAATACGAACTATTTTCTTAAATAATGAAACCATATATTCATAATAGTTTCTGCCGGTATTTTTTCCGGCATATTGATTAATTGCTTTCCGGAATAAATCAAGAGTTTCTTTTGGGTGTACCCTGGCAAAATAGCAATGATAGTGGTCCATTCTTTCTGCCGAAAGATATTTTTCAATATAGGTCATCAACCTGAATGCATCTTTCTCTTCTGCTAATACATCTGCTACGGAATCGCTGAAGAATTTTCCATTCTTCTCATAATGGTCAATAATATTCTGCAATTCATCTTCCCATTCGTTTGGGTTGAACGAGGATTTGTAAATGCGGTAATATTCCGCCTGAAAATAATTTTCAATAAATGCAAAAGAAATTTTTCTGATAACAGGGGTATCTTTTTCATTTTGAGCAATGGATAATACCAACGCATACCATTCTCTGTTGTAATGAAAATTCTCTCCTGGATGGGCGGGTAGAAAATCAGCAATCAGCTTTTTTGCTTCCGTAAATTTATTGTCAGCAATTTTTTGTTCAACCACTTGTTTGCGAAAACTTTCTATTTGTATATTATCCGAAACAAGCTGCCAGGCAGTTTCAGATTGATTGTTTTTCTTATAAAATACAATTTTTCGTTCAATT
>JANPNY010000701.1:0-4162 GCA_031427745.1 Chitinophagaceae bacterium
TACAGGTAACCCCTCACGGCATCCTCCAGGTCGCCCCATGCACCCCTGTTAAAATCTGCCAGTTGGGGCGACATATTGCTGTAATAATACGATTCGGATAAGGCTGTTTTACTCCACCTGAAATCAGCAGAAGGTGCAAGGTGTCCACGATCGTAGCCAAAAGCATCATAGCTCCAGGTGCTGTCTGCCTTCATTTTTTTAAGAAAATAATCTGCTTCTATTGCACTTCCGGTAGATACTTTTTCATCTGGCCTAAAGTCGTTGGTGCGAAACACTGTTCCCTTGGTTACATCATCGGTAATAATATGGGCCACCCAACGGGCCTGTTCAAATTTTTCTGCGTAGGCAAGTGTAAGGGCACTGTGATGAACAATCTCGTCACCGTTTTGTGCTGCTGGAAGTCCTATTAAATCAAGATCCTCCTGCATCTTACCTAATTTAAAAAACTCAATTTTTTCCAACAACTTTAGCCGTTGCAAATCCACGCTGGCAAGTTGGGTTGTTGCAACATTTATTTTTTCTGTGGTAGTTTGTGAAAAAAGGGAAGTCTGTGCTGAAATAGCCAGCACTAGTAGAAAAAAGTTTCTCATAGTAAAAAGAAGTTTCAGTGTGCAAGATATGAAGCTTATAAATACAGTTGTTGGGAATAATGAACTATTTCAATTGCTTTTTATCATCTTATATAATTTTTGAAAAGCTGAAAAAAATCGAATCGTTTTTTTTGCAATTGAACTTTTGTATTTTTATCACAGGTGTGTCATTTGCATTTAAAATGAATTATTATATTTATTGACGCTTATTGTAATACAGGAAGTTTTTTTTCTTTTTTAAAATTATGCCGGGCAGGGTTCCAATTTTATAATCGGCATTTAATTGCAGAAGCAACCTTTTGCCGGTTTAGTACGATATCAAAATACCTTAATGGTAACACCAGATCCAAAGCTTGAACATATTATCCATGGTTGCGTAGCTGCAAAAAGGGAAAGTCAAAAAGAATTCTATCAACTTTTCTATGGCTTTGCCATGGGGATATGTGTACGATATTGTACCAACAATGACGAAGCGATGGAAGTGGTTAATGATTCGTTTTTAAAAATATTTAAACAATTGCCAACGTTTAAACCAGCCTACAGCAATTATGAAGCCTCTCTCAAAGGTTGGATGAAATCTATTGTTATTAATACCAGCATTGATCATTTCAGAAAAAATAATAAAAATCAATTCTTTACAGACATCCAGGAGTCGCATACCGAGATGCAGGGACCTGTAGAATCAACGATTGATAAAATGTCCTTTAAAGAAATAATGCAAATAGTGCAACAACTATCACCTGTATATAAGGCTGTCTTTAATCTATTTGTGATAGACGGGTTTACACATGAGGAAATTGCAGCTCAACTACATATTACAACAGGTACATCAAAATCAAATCTGTCTAAAGCAAAAGCGAACATTCAAAAAATGTTAAAAGAGGCAACAATTCATTATGAGCCAAAAATCGTTTGAGGATATTGAAAATAAAATTAAAGAGGCTGCTGCAAACAGCGAGCCTGCTTTTGACGAGCAGGCCTGGCTTAAAATGGAGCTGCTGCTTAATAAAGAAGCCAGGAAAAAACGCCGCTTTTTTATTTGGTGGAGGTACGGCTTACCCATTTTATTAATGGGACTTGGCCTGGCAGGCTATTGGTATTTTAACAACGCTCCTGTAGTAAAAAATAAGCCCGAAATAGTAAACGCTGCAACAAGTGCTACCACCAAAAATGAGCAGGATGTTGCAAGATCAAACAAAGTTGAATTGAATGTTGACCAAAAAAATAGTACTTCAGTTGAAAAGAAAAAAATTGCTTCCGGCGATGCAAGTGTTCAATCAAAAAATGTAGGAGTATTAAGCAATAAAACTTCAGGTGAGCCGAAGGTACTGGTCATCCAACAACAGGATATAAAGGACGATCGTCTGCCCGTTGCAAAGACAGTTAAAGCGAAAAATTTAAAGGTGAAGCATAAAGGATTATCTGCTATTAAAATAAGTGGTGGCGAGGTTTCAACGGAAAGTGATGCAACTTTAAGTACCAATGAAATTATCAGTGACAATACGATAGAAAAGAAGGAGCCTATAAATAAAATAGTAAAGGAAAACAATGATTTTATGGTAGAAAAAAATGTTGTAGATACCGTTAAAAGTCACGTAACTATTAAGGCAACTGAGCCAACGACAGCCGATAAAAAGTTAATTATTCCAGCCAGTAAGCCTGTGAAGAAATCATCATCTGCAAAAGGATTACCCAGGTGGTACCTGTTAGCATCAGTAGCAGCAGAGGCATCCGGGGTAAAGTTTTTAACGTTCTCCAACAGCCCGGTTACGCCCAGGTTTGGAGTGGGTATTGGGTTCCAGTTAAATAAAAAAATCAGTGTACAAACCGGATTTTATGCAGGCAGAAAGAAATATATCGGTGGCCCCGACGATTATCATGCAAAGCCTGGTTCTTATTGGGGTTTGGTGGATATAAAAAAGGTAGATGCATCTTGTCTTGTATATGATATCCCTGTTTCTTTAAGATATAATTTTGTTCAAACATCTACTTTTAGTTTTTATGGAACTGCCGGCATTTCCTCTTACATCATGAAAAAGGAGGACTATAGTTATTACTACAATTATAATAATAATTATTACATAGCGGACAAGTCCTACAATGGGAATAAAAATCTTTTTTCTATGCTTATTATTTCGACAGGCCTTGAAAAAAAGCTGGGAGCCCAGTTCTCATTTTTAGCAGAGCCATACCTTAGTTTCCCGCTGTCAGGGGTGGGAGAGGGCAATGTTAAATTATATTCTGCCGGTTTACAAATCAGTCTTAAATATGCGCCATCTTTTAAATGATAGCAAATATTGTTTTCCCCGTTTTTAATCTTTTTTTACTCTGGTTGGTGTATCCTTGCCGCTGATTATAGATTGGCTGCTGAGAGCAATCGCCTTTATTATTTCAGCCATGTTCTTCATATCCAGTGTTTCTATTTCGTCATCCTGGGTATGATAAAATTTTTCGTTGTCCATTTTTGAGGTAGAGATGGTATGGGCAGGTACACCCAATGCTGCAAGCGTAGCATTATCACTCCTGTAAAACAAATTTTGTTCCGGGTAAGGATCCGGTTCAAAATGAAATGGTGAACCGGTAAGGTTGCGTTGCAAAATTTTACCCATGTCAGATTTTTCGTAACCGGTTATGTAAGCGCTGTTCGTTCCCCATTTACTTTCGGTACCAATCATTTCAATATTAAATAGGGCGACTACGCTATCCGGGGACAATTGCCGGCTGAAATATTGCGATCCGAAACCACCAATTTCTTCAGCAGTAAATGCAACAAAAATAATGCTGCGTTCATTATTTTTTATCTTACTAAAATACCTCGAAAGCATCATTACAGCGGTAGTGCCGGCTGCATCATCATTGGCACCGTTATAAATAGAATCCTGTTCTGCATTGAGTTCCCCAATGCCAAGGTGATCGTAATGACCGGAGAAAATAACATACTCATTCTTTTTAGTATCCGAATTTCCCGGCAAAATTCCAACCACATTTTTTAATGGTTGTTCTAATATTTCGTTGGTGGCCGCCAGTTTAAAACCGGTAGGATTTGTAACGGTCGTTACAATAAAAATAATTTCTACTGGAGAGGCAAAACGGGCTCCTGATAAAAAGCCTGTCAGGCGTTTGAACCTTTCTGCATAGCTTGTATCAATCAATACCAGCGTATTTTTTTTAGCGCCGATTACTGACTGAATGGTTTTTGAATAGTTATCGCCTTTACCAATGCGCACAATGTCAAAACCTTCGGTGGCAGTATAATTGAGATTGGCTGCCGAGCTGTATGCAAAATATTTATTAGCAGCAACCGTATCATTGTTAAGTATCAAAACGGATTGCAGCGGTGTTGTTTTAATCATCGAAAATTCCTGGAAGTAGCTATTGCCAAAAAATTGCAGTTTATTTTTTTTAAATTCTTTTGCAATTAAAGAAGCTGCATTATCAATTTCAGGGCTAAAAGTTTTTCTGCCAGCCATGTCGTCAGCAGAAAGTTTTTTTTCAATTTTACCCACTTCAGCAGCATTGATAATCTTGTCTATTTTTTGCGAAAAGCACATTGCACTTAAACAGCTGGCAGC
>JANPNY010000702.1:0-1676 GCA_031427745.1 Chitinophagaceae bacterium
GCGCGAACTTAGCTGGTCGTAGCTGTAGCCGACCGCTCCCGTGTCGCGCTGCAGCGCGATCGCGCCGTCTTTAAATTGGCAAATGCTTTTATCCTCTATTTAACCTTCATTTGGTTTTACTGATTTTAGCTTTCCGAAAAAAAGGGTTTTATGCATTCCAATTATCAAAGTGCCAGGTTTAACTTAGTTTAGCTACCAGTTAACTATCACACTTTATTAAGGGGTAACAATATTAAAAGACTGAGATTTTATTGACTAAATGGATATTGTTCAGCAAACCAGCAAATGTTTTCTTCGTTACTATTTATTTCATTTGCTGCATTTAAAAAATACTATTTAGCAAACAAAATATTTTTATAAGAACGTTTGTATTTAGCATCAATTACATTACATAAACTAAGTAAATTTTATAATCCATACAAAAAATACTAGGATGAACAAAGAACAATTAACAATTCAAAAAATTATGGAGCAGGGCGTTCTTCCATTATTTTATCACGAAGATGTCAGCATTTGCATTGCTGTACTTAAAACTTTGTATGAAGCCGGTATACGTTGTGTTGAGTTTACCAACCGAGGCAGCAAAGCGTTGGCGAACTTTGCATCCATGATAATGGAAAGAGATGCCTCCATGCCGGAACTAACATTGGGAATTGGAACAATCAGGAGCAGCGATGACGCAACATCATTTCTTGAAGCAGGTGCAGATTTTCTGGTAAGCCCCTTTTTTGATAGTGGCGTTTGTGATGTTGCCTATATGAATAAAATATTGTGGATTCCCGGGTGCATGACTGCCACTGAAATCCACATAGCTCAAAATGCCGGGTGCTCTTTAATAAAACTTTTCCCTGGAAATGTACTAGGGCCGGGCTTTGTAGAGGCTGTAGCGCCTTTGTTTAGCGGCCTCAATTTTATGGTTACAGGTGGTGTAGATGCATCTGAAGAAAGCATCAAAGCATGGTTTAACAGTGGAGTAGCCGCTGTGGGAATTGGTGGTAAACTTATTTCAAAAAATGTTTTGCAAAATGGAGATTACCAGCAATTGAAAACGAAGACTATTGAAGTGCTTACAATTATTAATAAAATAAAATCAGCCTGATAACGTGGCTGTTTTTTTAACTTTTCACAACTCGTAAATCCGGTTTTTTATAAGGCAGATAGCAGCTGTCATTATTGGCATGGTGCGTATTTAATTAGCCTCAACAACTTCTAATCAGACACCCATTTTGCAGCGTTCAAAAGCCTGTTATAGATGGGCAACTAACTGCTGAATTCTATTAGCCCGCAAAACTATTTTAGCTTGCAATTTTATTGGTGCTATTTAAAATAGCCGACGTTACAGTCAGCTATTTTAAATAGAATTTTTTTTATTAAAATGGCAAATCATCTGCTGAGCTGCTTGCGCTATTAACCGGTGCAGTAGCCGTTGAAGTAGAGGCTTGTGTATTTCCGCCATAATTACCGGAGGCCGGTGAACCTTGATGCCCATCGGGATTATTGCCACCCAGCAGTTGAACTGATTGTACTCTCATTCGTAAAGTTGCAGCTGCCTGGTTCTCTTTATTTATGTAAGCATCTGCCTCAGGAGCACCTTCAGCATATATGGTTTTTCCTTTGTTAAGGTATTGCGCTACAGCTGTTTTATCTGTCCAGTAGGCACATTCTACCCAGGTAGT
>JANPNY010000703.1:0-20204 GCA_031427745.1 Chitinophagaceae bacterium
TCTTTCAATCTGCCAAAACGCTCGTTTTCTCTTCCTGAAAAAATGTCTCCCGTGATACCCTTATCCCTGCACTTTATGAACTGTTTGCCAAATTTTTATTTCGGGAGCGCAAAGATAAACGCAACTGATTTAAACGCAAACATTATTTAGCTTAATATGGAAATAGAATAGAAAAAAAAATAGAAAAGGAGCCGGAACTCAATAACGGTGGATATTGCATAAAAAATTAATTAACATCTGATTCAAAAGAAATAACAGCAATAACAATAAAAATCTGCTTAAAATATTTGATTATAAACCCAAAATATCCTGCTGCTTCGTTTTAACAATGTATGGTCTACATTTTCAGTATTCAACTTCTATTAAAAAAAGCCCTTTAGACGGAACTGCAAAATTGGCCTGAGAAGAATCTTTTGATTCTATTATGTCCCGGAAATTCTGTAATGAGATTTTACCTGTACCTACTTTCAACATGGTGCCAACCAATCCTTTAACCATTCCTCTCAGGAATCGATTAGCCTTTACCGTGTAGATGAACGTTTCCTTATCCAATAACCAATTACTTTTAAAAATCTGGCACTCGAACGATTTTACCTGCGTGTTTTTTTTTGAAAAACTACTAAAATCATGATATTCCATCAAGACGCCAGCTGCCTCATTAAGTTTTTGCAGATCGAGTTTATAGGGATAAAAACACGCCCGATCAACTAAAAAAGGATTTTTTGATTGATAGATGAAATAATGATATTCTCTGGATTTTGCACTAAAACGACTATGTTGATCTGACGGGACTTCATATATTCTTTTTATTACAATGTCGCCTGGTAAAAGGGCATTAAGACTGCTTAATATTTTTGCACCAACTATTATTTCGGTGGATAAATCGCTATCAAAATGAAAATAGTTACAAATTGCGTGAACACCAGCATCTGTTCTTGAGGAACATGTTAATGGGGTTGGTGATCTGAGAATTGTTTTTAAAGCCTGTTCTACTTCATACTGGATTGAATTGGCATTATTCTGTATTTGAAAACCGGAGTAGTTGGCACCATCGTATCCCAGTTCTATAAAATATCGTGACATATATTTCTTTTACAATGATATTATCCTAAAAGAAAATTAATGACGAATCATTGCTTTAAATCTGCTTTTATAATAGGGCTCTGATAATTGGTCTTCCAGAGAAGAAAAGTTGTGCGTATCCCAAACAAATTGGTACGCCATATCAAAAAACGCATACCTGCCTGCTTCCTTCAAAAATAATGCACCTAAGCTTTTTACTTGTTCAGATGAAAAACATTTTGCCTTAAACCCTTTTTTTGCAATTTCAAGCATACTGTCATCAGTTTTGGCCGACGCCATTTTCTTTCTTAGTTTGAAAAAATCATCATTCGATGCATTCGCAATACAATCAGAGTTAATCATAAGCACTGATGACTTCGTGTTTTTATTAGCTGAGTCTTTTGCATTTTCCGTTTCAGCTATTTCTGTATTTAAACTTTTACTATCAACAAGTACATCAGCTTTTTGACTTGGGCTGGGAACTACAGGAGAAAATTCTATTGGTAAAAATTTTTCATTGGTTGCTGGCGGGACCGTATCCTGGGGTAGTTTTTCTTTGCCATGCTTATTTGTCGCATTACTATTTATAGGTTCAATTTGGGCGGGCATTTTATTTCCATTTTGTATTGAATCAACACTATTGTCGACCTGCTTAGGTTTTTCCACTTCTAAAGATTTCTTTTTAGTGTACGGTGTTTCGGCAATCAATGCAAGTGACTCGTCATTTTTAGTGGTATCAGCAAGATGCAATTTCTCATCTTTTTGTTGTAGCCCCTTTGATACATCTGCAGGGAAACTTATACTATCTTTAGGGATATAGATATTTACAGTATCGGCTTGTTCATTCGCTTTATCAACATAAACAATATTTACTCCTGCTTCATTTTTATCTTCCTGAATCTTTTCTATTTTTTCTTCTATTTTGTTTCGATTATTTGGCGATTTGTCGGGTACAGCATTATTCGCCACAGGCGCTGCTTTCTGAACTGTTGATTGCTCTATCGTTGATTTATTCGTAGACTCCAATATTGTTGTAGATGTATCTGTTTTTATTTCAGCTTTTTTTTCAACCTCTTTTTTTAAGATTGTTGGATCGTTTACTACATTTGAAAGAAGATTTGAAAACTCATCCGTTTTATCAACTTTTACCATAGTCGCCTCAGCATTTTTTTCGCCTGCCATTACTACCTGCAATGATTGGAGATTAAATAATCCCCAGCCTTTTTCTCCAAAATTTTTTACCAGGTATCCAACATCTTCATTTTTTACTGAACCAGTAAAATGTTGCTCTGCCCATTCGTTTTTAGGAAAGCCAATTATTAAATCATAGCTGCCGGATTGAAGTTTGGGAATTATTATGTAGCCAGAGGCTGAGGAACTAATTATCTTTTTATTGAACTTAACGTAGAATGGTTGTTTGCTTTCCGTTTGTAAATAAATAAAATGATTTATTTGTGCTGTTGAATTATATGAAAAAAATAAAATTGATATACAGAAGGAGAATAAGTATTGCTTCATGCCTGATTTGCTTTGATTACAAAACTAGTTATATTATAAATCGATTTGCCATTTATCTAAAAAATGATTTGGATTCATAATCGGAGTTATACTTTTGCAACTCTAAAATCAAAATATGAAAAAAATATTCTTATGTATTGCAGTACTGGCAGCATTTAGCAAGGCTTTTGCACAACCGATTGAAAGCCCCGAAGACACAACCTGGAAAAAGATTTACAGGGGAAGCTACCCCAAAACCAATGAATTGGTGCACACGAAACTAGAAGTAAAATTCGATTTTGAAAAGGCATGGATGTATGGCAAAGCATGGATTACATTGAAACCGCATTTTTATGCAACAGATACATTAACCCTTGATGCAAAAGGAATGGATATAAAAGAAATATCTATTGTAAAAGGTTCTAAAAAATCACAGTTAAAATATTCCTATGACAGTCTGCAGCTTTTTATTAAACTAGACAAAGTGTATAAAGGGGGCGAAAATTACACCATCTACATTCAATATACAGCAAAACCAAACGACCTTATTGTAAAAGGAAGCGAGGCTATAACGGATGCCAAGGGATTGTATTTTATTAATCCCACTGGAGAGGAAAAAGATAAGCCTACACAAATATGGACACAAGGAGAAACAGAAGCTAACAGTGTGTGGATGCCGACAATAGATAAAAGCAATCAAAAATCTACCGAAGAAATATACATGACTGTGCCAGCAAAGTATGTAACGTTAAGCAATGGTTTATTAAAAAGCCAGGTTAAAAATGCTGATGGCACACGTACCGATTATTGGAAAATGGATCTGCCTCATGCTCCATACTTGTTTTTTATGGGTGTAGGTGATTTTGCTATTGTGAAAGATAGATACAAAGAAAAAGAAGTAAACTATTATGTGGAGCGCAAGTATGAGCCTTACGCAAGAAAGATTTTTGGCAATACACCGGAAATGATGAAATTTTTTTCCAATAAGCTGGGAGTTGAATTTCCCTGGGCGAAATATGCACAAATGGTAGGCAGGGATTATGTAAGTGGGGCTATGGAAAATACTACTGCAACCTTACACCAGGAAAGTGCTTACCAAAATGCAAGACAATTGGTTGACGGAAATGGATGGGAAGAAACAATCGCTCATGAGCTTTTTCATCAATGGTTTGGAGATTTGGTAACTGCAGAAAGCTGGAGTAATCTCACTGTAAATGAAAGCTTTGCCAATTACAGTGAATACCTGTGGATGGAATATAAAAAAGGAAAAGATGCTGCAGATGAACACCACTACCAGGATATGCAAGGTTACCTGATGCAGCCGGGAAACGACCAAAAAGATTTGGTTCGTTTTAAATATGCTGACAAGGAAAATATGTTTGATGCCGTTAGTTACAATAAAGGTGGGAGGATATTGAACATGCTTAGAAATTATGTGGGAGATGATGCCTTTTTTAAATCGCTGAATAATTATTTAACTGTTAATAAATTTAAAGCAGGCGAAGCCGGACAACTTAGACTTGCATTTGAAGAAGTAACGGGAGAGGATATGAACTGGTTTTGGAACCAATGGTATTATGGGGCTGGTCATCCAAAATTAAAAATTGATTACAAGTATGATGACGCAGCAGGTAAGGCTTTGGTAATAATTGAGCAAACACAAAAAACTAAAATATTCAGGCTTCCGGTTGCAATTGATGTTTATAGTGGTAGTACAAAAACCAGGAGAAAAGTTTGGATGGAGAACAAGATTGATACATTTACTTTTAATTACACATCCAGGCCAGATTTGATAAATGTAGATGCCGAAAAGGTTTTATTGGCTGAAAAAACTGACAATAAAACTGCAGAAAACTATGTGCACCAAATGGAATATGCACCTAACTATTTAGATAGAAGAGAAGCGCTGGAATTTTTTGCAAAAAAAGGAATGAAAGAATTAGCACTTGGTTTACAAGATAAATTTGATGGCTTGCGAAGATTAACAATGGACAGACTTGGTAAATCAAAAATGGCAAAAGACGCACAGGTAATTGCTGCAATAGAATCCATCGCCAATAACGATAAGGATAAAAAGACACAGGCAGCTGCAATAAAATTTTTAGCGAAAACTGCTGATGTAAAATACCTGCCGCTGTATAAAAAATTCGTTAACGATTCATCCTACAGTGTTGCTGGTGCATCTTTGGCTGGGCTGGAAAAACTGGAACCGTCAAATGCATACGAACTGGCAAAAAAATTCAGCAATGATGCAAAAGAAGATTTGGGTAGCATAGTTAATAAAGCAATTATCAGCAATGGTACAGAAGCGGATTTTAATTTAATTGCTAAAAACTACCTGGAAACACCGCTAAGCCAGGAAAAAATTGCTTCCACCACAGAATTCGCTGGCTACCTGGAAAAACTAAACGACAATACTAAAATTAAAAAAGGAATTGATGACATTATGATATTCAGAAATCAAATTCCGGAACAATATAGGAACTTTACTGATCCCGCATTTAAGGCTTCTTTTGATAAGCTAAGTAAGGCAAAAGGTACTGAGATTGCCGAATATATAAACGGAGTTTTTAAGTAATAAAAATCAACAAGAGAATTCAAGTGAGCCCCGATTTTTTCGGGGCTTTTTTGGGCCACATTCCTTTTGAATATCATTGGAAGGAAACGTAGCGTTACTTGCATCAACAAGAATTTGTAATTCCACTACTGTAAAGACAACAGTAATTCAGCAATAATTTAAGCAGCTGTTTTCGGTTAAGAACTGAATACCTGATCTAATAAGTATAGTCGAAATAACTTTTACATAGAGAGAAATATAAAAAACAATCTTTCAAAAAATAATAAAAATGTGTTGAAAGCAATTGTACTAGTTAGATAAAAAAAGGAAACAACAGTTTCCCTTTAATAATTTACAATTTAAACAAAATTAAAACCGTGGACAAGGAATGCCTCTCACTTCTGCAGGGCGTTTGATATATATAATGGAAAACTCCGATCCGCCCCTGCTGGGAGTTGCTGCTTTAAGTGCTGATGTATTAATATCGTAGCTAGCACCAATTCTAAGGCCATTAATTTCAATACCAACATAGGGAATGATGGCGTCACTTACCCTCAACCACGATCCGAAATAAACGCTGGTAGGGTTTGTTTCATCGCCATTTAATAACGCTGACAAAGCACCACCTACAACTATTTCGCTGGCTTTATTTTGCATTTGGTAAATAGCAGATGCATTAAAAGACAACATATCATTTAAAGGAAATGCTCCTCCTCCATGAATAGTAACCCTTGATGCCAGATTCCATGTTTTATCGATAAAACTTAAATTGGGTTTGTTTATATGATAAACTGATACACCCATGTAATAATTATTAACCCCATTACTTGAACCAGAATATAAAATACCAGCATTCAAGTCAGTATAATTTTGGCCGGTGCCATTAGAAAATGTTTCTGCAGTTGGATTAGTAAATCCGTTCTGTGTTAACTGGTCCTCAAAAGTCAATTTATTTCTATCCAAAATTGCACTGCTGAATGTGGCCTGAAAACCAGCACCAATTGTGTTGTACCCTTCTTCATCCAATGCCTTGTGGTAACTTAAAGAAACCGAACCGTAATTTAGTTTTAAAGCGGCATCTGCACTTTGATCACTTAACCCGGAAAAGCCAATTCCAAATACATCTCCTTTTGGTATTTTACCTTTTAAAATACCAAAGTCAACTGAACCACTAGTGGTAACATAAGCTTTTGGTATAGAAGGCCATTGATCCCGATGATTGGCTGCTAACCTCCAGGTACCATCAAACTTTCCTGTAAAGGCAGGGTTAAGCGTAAGTGGTGATGAAAAAAATTGGGAAAAATGTGGGTCTTGCGCTTGCAGGCAGGCAAAAGAAGCAAGCAATACGGTTATTAGTATAAATTTTCTCATTTTAATTAGGTTCAGAAATTTAAAGATAATGATTTAAAGCAAATTGCTGCACGAGGCCCCTTAATAATTATATGCCACCTTTTAGATAAATATTGAAATAAATAATTTACCATTAATGATGAGGTAATTGAGTAGGATATTGTATAGCTGCATTAGGATGGCCCGTACAACTTTTTTTGAAGATACACAGCCATCATAAAAATTTAAATGCTGTAATATGATATAATTGATTTTCCGAAATGATCTAGGATTGCATTTTTTGTCCAAATGCCAAATCGCCGGCATCTCCCAAGCCTGGCACGATGTAACCTTTTGCTGTTAATTCGTCATCAATATCGCCGCACCAAATGGTTGCTTTTGGTTGTTCCCTCAATACATAATCAATGCCAACAGTGCATCCTATGGCACAAACAATATGCATTTCTTTAATATCCCCCTCGTCTTTTAAATATTGAATAGTTTTTACAAGCGATGCGCCGGTGGCAATCATTGGATCACTGATAATAACAACCTTACCATCAATTTCGGGGCAGCTCATATATTCAAGGCTAATCTCGAAAGTACCATCCGGAGAATGTTTTCGATAAGCACTGATAAATGCATTTTCTCCTTTATCAAAATAGTTTAATAAGCCCGTATGCATACCGAGGCCTGCCCTTAAAATAGTTGCTAAAACAGGTTGGTCTTTCAATACCTTACAAGTTGCAATACCCATGGGAGTTGTAATCTCTTTATCTTCCCAACTTAACTCTTTACTAATTTCATAAGCCATTACTTCGCCAATCCGTTCCAGGTTTCTGCGAAAACGCATGCTATCAGTTTGTACGTCTACATTTCTTAACTCACTTACCCAGTTACTTACCAGTGAATGCTGCTCGCCAAGATTAATTACCATGAATATTATTTTGAAGTTGTGAAATTAGTAATTGAAATTGCATGAATTATAACTGTTGTAAAATTAGGAATTAAAATTTCAAAATAAATGATTTATAGGGCGATAGGAATAATGAGCGGAAGTTCGCTTGATGGATTGGATATTGCATTTGTAACTTTTACAGAAACCGGTGGTAAATGGGAGTTTGAAATGATAGCTGTGGATTGTATCGCATACGATAACCAGCTGGTACAAAATTTACAAACTGCCACCGCCCTTTCGGCACTTGACTATCAGCTACTCCACGTTTCGTTTGGCCATTACATCGGTCAGCAAATAAATGCCTTTATTGATAAGTACGAGTTGCAACATAAAATACACCTCATTGCTTCGCATGGACATACAACCTTTCATTTACCAGCCCAAAACATGACAGCACAATTGGGCGATGGTGCCGCCATTGCAGCTGAAACACAACTGCCGGTAGTAACTGATTTAAGGGCCATGGATATAGCTTTTGGAGGGCAAGGCGCACCAATCGTTCCTAAGGGAGAACAACTATTGTTTCCCGATTACAACTACTCTTTAAACCTAGGTGGCATTGCTAATATATCCATCAACAATAATGGGCAATTTATTGGCTTTGATATTTGTGCTGCCAACAGGGTATTAAATATGCTGGCGGAAGAAGCTGGTAAAAAATATGATGCAGATGGAAAGATGGCGGCGAGCGGCGATGTTAACAGCATATTATTAGCAACATTAAATGAGCTTAATTATTATCAGCAGCCATTCCCAAAATCGTTGGCTAATAGTTTCGGTACTGATATTGTGTATCCAATTATAAAAAATGCCAAACTTTCCACTGCTGATGCTTTAAGAACTTATACAGAACACATTTGTCTTCAAATTAAAAATGTTGTGGGTATGCAAGTATTATCCGGCGAAAGAAAAATGTTGGTGACAGGTGGCGGTGCTTTCAATACTGTTTTAATTTCAAGGCTATCATACCTGCTCGCAGCTATCGGCGTTACGGTAATTGTACCGGATGAAAAACTGGTGGCATATAAAGAAGCGTTGATAATGGCTTTGCTGGGAATTTTGAGGTGGAGAGAAGAGGCGAATGTGTTACCATCTGTAACTGGCGCAACTAAAGCCAGTATCGGCGGCGCTTTATGGCTTGGGAATGAGGCGTAAAAAGAGACGAAGATTTTATGCTGAAATCAGAAAAATAATTTTTCAACATACACATAAATATAAAAATGAAAAAAATTCTTAGCCTGATCATCATCACCATAATTCTTGTAATAAGTGGATGTAACAGCAGTGAGCAAAAAATTGCAAATGATAAAGAAGAATACCAAAAAGCGCAGGAAACAATACTCGAAAAAGAAACCAAATACCCTGTAAATTTTTTAAGAGTTAGCAGTAAAGAAAAACATAACCTGCTCGGCCAAACTGTAATTAAAGGCACTATCAGCAGTATAGCCAAGGTTTGTGTATATAGCGATATTGCAATAGAACTTTCCTTTTTTAGTAAAACAGGAAAACTGTTGGAAAAGGACAATGAAACGATTTATGAAACAATCGACCCGGGCGTTTCAGTTGATTTTAAAACAAAATATTTTGCCCCAAAAGCCACGGACAGCGTAGCTATAAAAGTAATATCCGCCAATACAAAATGAGTACCTGTGATAGTACTCATTTTGTATTATTCACCTTAAAAGTTAAATTATCTTTTCCCCAATCCAGTCATTTTTCCCATCGGCATTTTATTCATCATTTTCATCATGCCCTTCATTTGCTCAAACTGTTTTAAAAACTGGTTCAGTTCAGCAATATCTTTACCACTGCCCTTGGCTATCCTGTTTTTACGGGATGGATTAATGATATCAGGATTCCTTCTTTCCTGAAGCGTCATTGAATTAATCATTGCTTCGATGCCTTTAAAAGCATCATCATTAATATCCACGTCTTTTATTTGCTTGCCAACACCCGGTATCATTCCCATTAAATCCTTTAGGTTCCCCATCTTTTTTATTTGTTGCAATTGGGTTTTAAAATCTTCAAAATCAAATTGATTCTTCCTGATTTTCTTTTCCAGTTTTGCTGCTTCAATTTCGTCAAATTGTTCCTGTGCTTTCTCAACAAGGCTTACAATATCTCCCATCCCCAAAATTCGTTGCGCCATCCTTTCCGGATAAAATACATCAAGCGTATCCATCTTTTCTCCGCTACTGGCAAACTTGATGGGCTTATTAACTGTGTATTTAATTGACAATGCAGCACCGCCTCTTGTATCACCATCAAGTTTGGTTAAAACCACCCCGCTAAAATCCAGTCGCTCATTAAATGCAGCGGCTGTATTTACAGCATCCTGCCCTGTCATGCTATCTACAACAAATAATATTTCCTGTGGGTTAATGGCGGCCTTTATATTTGCAACCTCTGTCATCATCACCTCATCTATCGCAAGACGACCAGCAGTATCTATTATTACTACATTTTTATTTTTTGCCTTTGCTTCTTTAATAGCATTTTGTACAATGCTAACCGCATCCTTGTTTTCCCTTTCGCTGTAAACATCCACACCAATCTGCCCTCCCAATACTTCCAATTGATCAATTGCCGCAGGCCTGTAAATATCTGCAGCCACCAGCAAAGGCGATTTCCCTTTTTTTGTTTTTAAATAATTAGCCAACTTTCCGCTAAAAGTGGTTTTACCACTACCCTGCAGGCCAGCTACCAGTATTACAGCGGGATTGCCAGTGATATTAAACTCACTTTCTTTACCCCCCATTAATTCAGTTAACTGGTCCTGTACAATTTTTACCATTACCTGGCCCGGACTAACTGCTGTTAGTACCTTCTCGCCCAAGGCTTTTTCTTTAATGGTATCTGTAAATTCTTTGGCAATTTTATAGTTAACATCAGCATCTACCAATGCACGCCTGATATCTTTAACTGTATTGGCTATGTTAAGTTCCGAAATTCTTGCCTGTCCTTTAATATTTTTAAAGGCACTTTCTAATTTTTCACTTAATGAATTAAACACTTTACAAAAATTTAGAGATGGTGTAAATAAAAAAGTGAACCCTACGTTCACTTTAAAAAAGCATGCAAATGTATGAAAACTTTATACGCCTAAATAGGGCCTTAAAAGTTTGCAACGGGATACCGTACGTAACTTATTGATGGCTTTATCTTTTATCTGTCTTACTCTTTCTCGGGTAAGATTGTATCGTTCGCCAATATCTTCCAAACTCAGCGCATGGTCTACACCGATACCAAAAAAATAGCGTATCACTTCTTTTTGCCGCTCCGTTAATGTGCTGAGAGACCGGTTAATTTCTTCTGAAAGTGACGCATTAAAGGCAAGGTAAAGATCTGTACTATCTGCATTAGGATTTTCCAATATATCCAGCAAGCTACCGTCTTCGCCTTCAGAAAACGGCTGATCCATACTTACATGCCTTATGGAAGCACCCAATGTTGAAGTAACTTCTGCTACGTCCACTTCCAAAAAATAGGCAATTTCTTCAGCTGAAGGTTCCCGTTCAAATTCCTGCTCAAGCAAAGAAAAGGCCCTACTAATTCGGTTGGTGAGTCCAACTTTATTAAGTGGCAATCGTACAATTCTTGATTGTTCGGCCAATGCCTGCAAAATACTTTGGCGGATCCACCATACAGCATAGGAAATAAATTTAAATCCACGGGTTTCATCAAAACGCTGGGCAGCTTTTATTAAACCCACATTGCCTTCGTTAATAAGATCGGGTAATGTAAGCCCCTGGTTTTGATATTGCTTGGCTACTGATACTACAAAGCGGAGATTTGCTTTGGTGAGCTTATCAAGGGCTTGTTGATTGCCTTGCCTGATGAGTAAGGCTAATTTAACTTCATCTTCCGGGGAGATTAATTCTACTTTTCCAATTTCCTGAAGGTATTTTTCCAGACTTTGGCTTTCACGGTTAGTAATAGATTTCGTGATTTTGAGTTGACGCATACTCATAAGCCGATAGTTTTAAATGTTAAAATAATTTCAAATAAAGGAGATTGGTTTTAAATGTTATAAAATTTTATTCATGTAATTTAATAATTTTTAAATATATTAACCAAATATATTTTCCCTTTTTTGGAAAAAATTTCGTGTTCGTCATTTTTTTGTGTTATCTATCTTTCAAAACATTAAACAGTAATAAATTAAAAATTATTTTGTTGGCGAAGATTATTTGTTATTATTGCATTGTTGAAAGAAAATAAACAAATTGGATGAGTAAGAAAGTTTTATACACGCTTGAATATCCGGTAAGATGTTCCCCGAGAATTTTGTACGAATTTTTAAGTACCCCAGCAGGTTTACAAGAGTGGTTTGCCGATAAGGTAGATGAGCGGGATGATGTTTTTAGTTTCTCCTGGAATGGTGCAGAAGAAAGAGCCGAATTAGTTGACGGGGAAGAAGATAAATTTATTAGATTCCATTGGCTGCATGCACCCAAAGAGGAGTATTTTGAATTTAGTATAGATAAATCTGAAGTTACCAACCAAACCATCCTGATCATAAAAGATTTCGCAGACAAAAAAGAAATTAAAGATCAAAGCCAGTTGTGGGAATACCAGGTTAAAGATTTGTTTCATCGGTTGGGTGCCTAACGAAACTACATTTTATTAAATCACTGAAAGATTGTAGCATAAAATCAGTAACAGCGTCCCACTCATTGAGTGGGATTTTTTTTGCAATTTTTACAAAGGGATCGCCGGTGAGTTTGGCCGCAAACGTTTCCCTTTTAACAGCTGTGAGCGGAACAAAATTATCAGCTGAAAAATGATGCTCCCATGCCGTGTCATTGACACAAATCCAGTAGTTATTCTGCTGCAGCCATTCAAAATTTTGTAGCAACACAGGTGCGGCTGCCTGTTTATAACTACCAGACAAATGGAGATTGATGCTAAAAAAATTGCCCCACCAAAAAAGCAAACGTATAGCAGCTGTATTGTCTTTTCCAAAACACCTTGGATAGTCTAATATCACATAAGGCAGGCCTTTATAATTTTCACCTTTTGCAATTTTAGGAGAATTTAGTGTTAACGCAGGAAAGAGGTTGTCTTGATCAGAAAGCTTCTGCTGCCATTCTAAAGATATTTCCCCCAGCAGCTGGTACACTTTTTCTATTATAGCCAGCTTTGTTAAAATAATATCAGCATTACAAACCAAATCCAGTTCCTTGGTAGAAAGAGTTATTTTTGTTTTTTTCAACATCCTTTACAAGATATACATAACTGCTAAATAAATAAGCCAGTTAGGCAACCGGGCGTATGATAAAGAAATTAGACAAGCTTATACTGAAATCATTTATCGGCCCCTTTGTGGTTACTTTTTTTATTGCCCTGTTTGTACTGATGATGCAAAGCCTGTGGAAATACATTGATGACCTTGTGGGTAAAGATCTTGACCTGCTAACCATTGGTCAGTTTTTATGGTATGCAAGTGCATCTCTATTGATACTTGCGATACCGATTGCCATACTCATTTCTTCTATCATGACTTTTGGTAACCTCGGCGAAAGTTTTGAATTGATTGCGATAAAATCTTCCGGCATTTCCCTATTGCGTTTTATGAGGCCCCTTATATGGTTTTCGGTTTTTCTATGTGGTATAAGTTTTTTCTTTGCCAACAATGTTATACCCTACGCCAACTTGAAATTTAAAACCATCTATTTTGATATCGCTTATAAAAAACCCGCCCTTGATTTAAAAGAGGGTACTTTCTTTTCTGCCATTCCCGGCTATTCTATTAAAGTAGGAAAGAAAGATAAAGACCAAAAGACTATTCACAATGTTGTAATTTATGAGCAACAAAGCCAGTTGCAGGATAATTGCATTGTTGCAGAAAAAGGAATCATGAAGATTACTGAAGATAAAAAGTTTTTAGAGTTTACGCTTCAAAACGGTTACCGCTATCAGGAACGGGGTAATATGGGAGATACAAGTACAGAGTTTATAAGGCTTGGATTTAAAGAATACAAAAAGCTATTTGATGTATCATCTTTAAAAATGAATAAAACCTCAGATACTACTTTCAGAAATGATTCAAAAATGCTGAGTATCCGGCAACTGAATAAAAATATTGATTCCCTTAAAAAAGTTTCAGATAGCTTTTCAAAAAAATTAAATACTGAAGTTGGCTATCAAATAAAAAATATTGGTATTACGGATAGTGCGTTTGCCAAAGTTGCCGTGCCACAAAAAAAAATAAAAAGCGTTGAAAGTTTTATACCTGATTCGTTAGCATTAAGGGTTTTTGAAGGTGCAATAAATATTACCAATTTACTTAAAACCACTTACCAGTTCACCGGTACAGACTGGCAATTGAAAAAGCAGGATACCCGGCTGGGCGAAATAGAATGGCATCGGAAATTTGCTTTATCCATGAGTTGCCTCGTACTATTTTTTATTGGCGCTCCACTAGGTTCTATTATCCGCAAAGGAGGCCTCGGTATGCCGCTGGTAATTGCTATCATCTTCTTTATTATTTTTCACCTGCTAAATATTTTTGGAGAAAAATTTGCCAAAGAAGGAATAATATCTGTGTGGTTTGGGATGTGGCTTTCTGTAATTGCGTTGGTACCTGTTGGGGCATTTCTTACCTATAAAGCCATGCACGACTCACAACTATTTAACAAAGAGTTTTATAATCGCTCATTTAAAAAAATCAGTCAATTATCACAACCGCTTGTTAACAGGCTTAGACGAAACAAATAGAATGATTACTTTTATTATCTAAAATCAAAAAAATGAAAAATTCATCGAGAAGAAAGTTTATTATTTCGTCTGCTACTGTTGGCCTGGGTTCTATGCTTGCAACACCCGCCATTGGAAAATTGTTTGCTGCACACAATCCAACTTCTCCTGGCAACCACATTGGTTTCGATCAACAACCATTGGGTTATGCCTACAATGCGTTGGAGCCCTCTATAGATGCCATCACAATGGATATTCATTACAATAAGCATGCTGGGGCCTATTGCAAAAATGTAAAAGAGGCTGCAACAGCAGAAGGCGTAGATATAAAGAAACCTGTAGAAGATGTACTTGCCATTATCTCAAAATATTCAGTTAAAATGCGCAACAATGCAGGCGGTCATTTTAACCACGAATTATTTTGGAAAAGTCTTACACCAAAAGCAGGAACTCAACCTTCCGAAAAATTAGCATCTGCAATAAATAAACAATTTGGTTCATTAGTAGCTTTTCAAAAACAATTTTCAGATGCAGCTAAAGGAAGATTTGGCAGCGGCTGGGCATGGTTATTAGTGAACAGCGATAAAAAACTTGTCATCAGTTCAACCCCCAATCAAGACAATCCCTTAATGGATATTGCTGAAGTAAAAGGTTTCCCGTTGGTAGGTCTGGATGTTTGGGAGCATGCCTATTACTTAAAGTATCAAAACAAAAGAGCTGATTATATTGATGGCTTTTGGAAAATTTTAAACTGGGATTTTGTATCTGATCGGTTTAATACTATCTAATCAACTTTTTCTTGTTAATGCGAAAATATTTTTTCCCAATTGTTGCCGTTGGCAGTTTGGTAATGGTGATTCTAATGTCTAAAACCAGTGCCACATTAAAAACTCCCGCCACTCCCCTGGGCATACTTAACCTGGAGTTTGCTTACAACGCTGCTAAGGCTGGCACTGTATTAAATGCCTGGCAACCAAATGAAAGAATTGACAATATTGAGATAGCTAAATTCAATACATGGCTCGACTTTATTTTTCTTTTTTTCTATTCTCTTTTTTTATACAAGGCAAGCAAAATGTTGTCTGGCACTTATAAAGGAACTTTGCAAAAAACAGGACTACTGTTAGCAAACGGAGCCATCCTGGCAAGCCTGCTTGATATAATGGAGAATGCCGGCATGCTGTTTACTTTGCAAGGCAATATCAACAACACAATTCTCCTTTTAACTACTGCTGTTTCAATAATTAAATGGATATTGGCATTGGCTGCAGTGGCATATTTATTGATATTTGGTGCGGCACATTTTATCCGGACGATAAAAAATTAGCAATACAACACTGTCGTTAAAATGGACTCAGCCTTTGCAATAAAAGCACCTACTGTGCAATTAAAACAAAGGCTGATAAATTGGCAATCAATCTGGCACAAATATAATGTTGTAAAAATCATAACTGCTATTTTATTTTCTGTTTCCGAAAACAGTATTTTCTTCAACAAACAGACGAGGGCACGTTTTAAATAGCCTAATTTTGCCGCGGTAAAAAATAGTTCTATAATTATATAAAATTTCAACAACCATGCAAGTTTGGAAAGATTACCAGGAAAAAAATAAAGACCGTTTTTTAAACGAATTACTTGATTTATTAAGGATACCAAGTGTAAGCGCCAAAGCCGAACACAAAGCGGATATGCAGCTATGTGCAGAAGCTGTACAACAAAGACTAATAGAAGCCGGTGTTGATAAAGTAACCATCTACCCTACAGACGGTCATCCAATTGTTTATGCAGAAAAAATTATTGACCCTGCAAAGCCTACAGTGCTTGTTTATGGCCATTACGATGTGCAGCCAGCAGAGCCATTGGAACTTTGGAAAAGCGGACCATTTGACCCTGTAATTACCGATGGTAAAATATTTGCCCGTGGCAGTTGCGATGATAAAGGCCAGGTGTACATGCATGTGAAAGCACTGGAAACAATGGTACAAACCAACACACTAACAACCAATATAAAATTTTGTATTGAGGGAGAAGAAGAAGTTGGTTCTCCCAACCTGGGCAAATTTGTAGCTGCACAAAAAGAATTATTAAAAGCAGATTGTGTATTGATAAGCGATACAGCCATGTTAAGCCTGGAGACTCCCAGCATTGATACAGGAGTGCGTGGGCTCAGTTACCTAGAAGTAGTAGTAACAGGCCCCAACAGAGATTTACATAGTGGCGTTTATGGCGGCGCAGTTGCAAATCCTATTACCATTTTGGCAAAAATGATTGCCAGTTGCCACGATGAAAATAATCATATTACCATCCCCGGTTTTTACGATGATGTAGTGGAAGCTACAGCGGAAGAAAGAAAATTGATGGCCGCTGCACCTTTTAATAAAAAGGAATATGCAGCGGATTTAGGTGTACAGGAATTATGGGGAGAAAAAGGATTTACGACGAATGAAAGAACCGGCATCAGGCCAACCATTGAAGTAAATGGAATTTGGGGAGGTTACCAGGGTGAGGGCGCAAAAACAGTGTTACCCGGCAAGGCATTTGCAAAAATTTCTGCCCGCCTTGTTCCTAACCAATCATCAGAAAAAATTACAGCCAAATTACTGGCATACTTTAAAAGCATCGCCCCTTTATCAGTGACTGTTAGTGCATTTGAGCACCACGGCGGCGAGCCATATATGACACCTATTGACAGTAAAGCTTACCAGGCAGCTGCTAAAGCAATCACAACCACTTTTGGAAAAGAACCCATTCCCGTTCGTGGCGGTGGTAGTATTCCCATTTGTGCATTATTTGAAAAAGAACTAGGTATTAAAATTGTGTTTATGGGCTTTGGGCTTGATAGTGATAACCTACATAGCCCCAACGAAAAATTCAACCTGGAAAATTATTACAAGGGCATTGAAACGATACCCTATTTTCATAAATATTTTGCAGAGATGAGTTAAGCGTAAAATCAATCTTCGATAAAAAGCGGTGGTGTTATACTTCGGCTTTTTATTTTTTTGAAATACCCAGTCCGGATTTGCCTTCAAGATGGCAGATGCAGTTTGGTTTAAGATATATCTTTTAAACAAGACAACTTTAATTTCAAAAGCAGGTGAGTTATCTTACCTGCTTTTTTTATTTTTACCAAATGGAAACGGAAAAACTACGAATTGATAAATACTTGTGGGCCATCCGGCTTTTTAAAACAAGAAGCCAGGCTGCAGATGCATGTGATAAAGGCAAGGTAAAATGCAATGGAGATAATATAAAACCATCAAGAACCGTACATGTTGCGGATGAATATGAAGTAAAGACAGAAGCCAAACGCTGGGTAATAAAAGTTACGGCCCTGCTGCATCACCGGGTACAGTACAGCGAAGCAATCAATAATTACCAGGACATTACCCCTCCGGAAGAATTAGACCGGATTAAATACCAGGCTGCTGTTTTTAACACCGGAAAAAGAATGAGTAAACAAGGCAGGCCAACTAAAAAAGAAAAAAGAGATTTGGATGGTTTTACAGGCAGTTAAAAAAAGTTTGCTAAACATTCAATGCGCTGTTCCTGAAAATGGGTTAGCATTATTGATGGCTTTTGTTAATTAAGTTTGCAGCATGAAGATTGACATTATATCTGTGGTGCCGGCTTTGCTGGAAAGCCCTTTTGCTCATTCTATTATGAAACGGGCCAGCGATAAAGGATTGCTGCAGGTAAACGTAATCAACCTCAGGGACTATACCACCTACACAAGGGCACAGGTAGATGATTACCAGTTTGGCGGAGGCGCAGGTATGGTAATGATGATAGAACCATTGGTAAATGCCATTGAAAGTTTGCAAAAGACCACCACTTATGATGACGTGATTTTTTTAACGCCTGATGGAGAAACCTTCAATCAAAAAATGGCCAATCATCTTTCCCTTAAAAATAATTTATTACTCATTTGCGGTCACTACAAAGGCATCGACCAACGGGTGAGGGATCATTTTATTACCAAAGAAATTTCCATTGGAGATTATGTACTCAGTGGCGGCGAATTGGCAGCAGCTGTTGTAACGGATGCTATCGGCAGGTTGATACCAGGCGTACTTAATAATGAAACATCTGCCCTAACAGATTCTTTCCAGGATAATTTATTATCAGCACCGGTATATACCAGGCCGGAGGAATTCAGGGGATGGAAAGTACCGGAAGTTTTAATGGGCGGTAATCATGCAAAAATAGAAGCCTGGCGGGATGAGCAAAGCCTGCAGCGAACCCGGGAGCGCAGGCCGGATTTATTAGAGGGGGAGTTGTAATAGCTGTGAGCTATGAGCTGTGAGCTATGAGCTGTGAGCTATGAGCTATGAGCTGTGAGCTATGAGCTATGAGCTGTGAGCTGTGAGCTGTGAGCTGTGAGCTAAGAGCTATGAGCGGCGAGCTACAGCAAAGCTATTTTATTAACACAAAAAAATAATTGAGCATTCTTCTTAAAATATTTGGCTGAAAAACTCACGACCGTTATCTTTGCCGTCCTTTAACGGAAACGCCGCGTTGGTCAAGGGGTTAAGACGCCTCCCTTTCACGGAGGAATCACGGGTTCGAATCCCGTACGTGGTACAAAGCCCCGATTTATCGGGGTTTTTTTGTGCCTATAAATCAGTCAGCAGCAAGGGTTTCAACGGTTCAGCTTTCTTTTGGTTTCTTTTGAATAACCCTTGTTTTCTCAATTTTTGTTACAGGGCTGTAAACCTACAGCACCCATGTATTTACTGGTATCTTATCTTTTAAAAACATTTAATCAAAAAAAGCCAGGCATTAACCTAATCTGCTTTCGCATCTTGCCAAATAATACAATAATCCCCTAACTTTAAAACAAATTAAATTTCACCTCAATCAATTTATATGAGCCTTAAAAGAAGAAACTTCCTGCGATTTTCTGCATTGGCGGGTACTGGCATTATTAGCGGTATTGGTTTTGGCAGTTCTGCAAAAGCGTGCAGCGTTGCAGCTATCGATCAACTGAAGAGCTTGACAGCTGGCGTGGAACCCATAACAATAAAGGAACGTGAGGAAAGAATTGCAAAGGCTCAGCGCCTGATGACCGCCAACCAAATTAGTGCCATTGTGTTAGATTCGGGTACCACACTGGAATATTTTACAGGCATCAGTTGGGGGCAAAGCGAAAGAACAATGGTGGCGATAATACCGGCAACCGGAACCGTTAAATATATTTGTCCTGGTTTTGAAGAAGCCCGTTTTCGGGAATTGATCAGCATCGGAAAAGAGGTGTACGCATGGCAGGAAGATGAAAGTCCTTACAAATTAATTACAACAGTTATTGCAACTGCAGACATTACTGCCGGCACCATTGGCATAGAAGAGCGGATGCGCTTTTTTGTAATGGATGGAATAAGAAAAGAAGCACCTCATTTAAATTATGTATCTGCAGATGCAGTCACGATACCCTGCCGCATGATAAAATCTGCTGCGGAACTTGCACTGATGCAAAAGGCAAGTGATATTACCGTAGCTGCCATAAAAGTTGGCATCAGCCAGTTGAAGGAAGGCATGGCACCAGGTGATTTATCGGCTATCATAATTACAGCCCAAAGGCAATTAGGTGGAGATCCTGAATTTGCACTCTGCCTGTTTGGTGAATCTTCCGCATTTCCACATGGCAGTATACATCCCCGAAATTTACAAAAGGGTGATATTGTTTTGATGGATTGTGGATGCAGGGTGAATGGTTATTCATCTGATATAACCCGTACCATCGTATTTGGTGAACCTTCCAAAAGACAACTGGACATATGGAACCTGGAGCAACAGGCACAGGCTGCCGGTTTTGCTGCTGCAAAAATTAGTGCAGCCTGCGAAGGGGTAGATGCTGCCGCCCGTAAAGTAATTACCGATGCTGGTTTTGGTCCCGGGTATAAATTGCCGGGCCTGCCACACCGCACCGGCCATGGCATTGGCATGGATGGACATGAATGGGGCAATATGGTAAAAGGCAATAAAAAATTGTTGGAAGCAGGTATGTGTTTTAGCGTTGAACCCACCATTTCAATCCCGGGGGAATTTGGAGTTAGGCTGGAAGATTGTGCTTATATGACCGCCGATGGACCAAAATGGTTT
>JANPNY010000704.1:0-11201 GCA_031427745.1 Chitinophagaceae bacterium
GTCTTTGTCTGTTCTTAATACCTCAGTGGTTGATCCATCCGTATTTTTTTCGATGCTTGCAAAACTTCCTTTAAAAGAGGAAATGATGGTAGGGATTGTTTTTATCAAAGTGATGAATCCACCGGCAGCTACTGCTCCAGCTCCAATTTGCCGGACATAGGCATAATAAACTGCTGCCGAAAAATCAGTAAAAGTATGTGCCGCAGGATCCCAGCCGCCTTTCCCACCCGCTGTTAGCAGGTCTTTTAAGTAGCCTAGTTTTATTAGTTGTGCAGCAATAATATCGGGTGCTACCAATTTAGACAACAAGGGTATCATTACCAACCAGGCAAACACACCACCAGCCACCAACACACCGGCAATTTTTGGACCGATGATGTAGCCAACTCCTAAATACTCAGGTGTAATTTCTCCACTTACTTTAGCACTTTGTAGATATTTGCTGGTTTGTTTGGTAATGTAGGCAGGTGTTTCTGCAATTATGTGAAACACTTTTTGAAGTATCGCATACGAAAAAGCAAAGCCCAATCCATAAAAAGCTGTCTTGGCAAAATCGCCGCCTTTTTCGCCAGCCTTTAATACATCGCCGCAGGCAGTTCCTTCAGGATAAGGCAGGGTTTCATGTTCTTTTACAATCAATGAACGCCTTAGGGGAATCATCATTAATGTACCCAATATTCCACCAAAAATTGCTAAGGTTAGTATGGTTATATAATTAAAATATTTTTCACCACCGCCATCACTTAAAAATAAAAAGCCCGGCAAGGTAAATACAACACCAGCGGCAATACTTTCTCCGGCACTCCCCGTAGTTTGAATAATATTATTCTCCAGGATGGTGGTTTTAAAATACTTGCGGCCCAATGTAATGGCAATTACCGCAATGGGGATAGATGCCGACACGGTAAGTCCGGCTTTTAAAGCAAGGTAAACAGTAGCTGCGCCAAAAATAACACCGAACAAGCTTCCTAATAAGATAGACTTAACGGTAAGTTCAGCCATTTTACTATCAGGCGATACAAAGGGGTGAAATGGTTTTTTTTCAGACATAAGCAGAAGGTAGTTTTTTAAAAAAAGGAAGATAGATAAAAAGGACGATAGGTATTGTATCGCCTGTAGATCAAAAAATGTGTTTAATCGTTTTGTGCAGTAGCTTCATCCACCACTTTAGATAATCTTTTTGCAAGTGGGAATATTAAAAACCCGGCTACGATCGCAGCAATGGCACTTATGGCAAAGAACGATGCTTTGTTATCAAACTGGTCCCAAAAGCCAGCCAGTATCCCGGAAATTTTTCCGCCTAAAGATGTTGTAATAAACCAACCACCCATCATCAAAGCGGTAAATCTTCTGGGAGCAACTTTAGATACCAATGATAAACCAACCGGGCTCATAAATAATTCGCTTACGGTAAATACACCATAGCTGGCAAATATCCAGGCAGAGGATACTTTACCATGATAAATGTCGGTAGATAAACAGGCAAAAACCATCACCAGCGATGATAGCCCGGCAATGATGGTACCCCAGGCAAATTTCGATGGAGTGGAAGGCTCTTTTCCACGGGCACGTAGAAAGCCAAATAAGCCCACAATTATGGGGGTAAGCAGAATGATCCAAAAAGGATTCATCGATTGATAAATTTCGGTAGACACTAATTTTAAATCCTCGCCTTCTGCCGGCCACTTGTCTTTGGGAAGATTTTGAAAATAAGGATTTAATCCAACTGCGGTTTTTACTTTTTCCATCGGCACCAAGGCTTGTTCTAAATTGTTCATCAATAACCGGTACCTCCAGCGGCTTGGTATTTACTGTTTCCAAAAATCCAAAGGGAGACAGCAATTTCTCAGCGGGAGCAGGGGTTTCACGGTAACTGTAGGTATCTGCCCAAATGGTAAGTGCGGTAGAATTTTGATTGTAGATATTCCAAAAAATTATAGCAACGCCAAATAAAGTTAGCAATGTTCCAATACGTTTTTTATCAAGCCCCTGGCATCTTGCCCAAATACCAAAATAAAAAATGATGATGGGGACACAGGCAAAAATGAATGCATCATTCGAATCGGAGCCAATGAGGTTGCCGGGTATCATCCAGCCAATGGTGCCTGCAATAATTGCCGGAACAAAAACATACAAAGCTATTTTCGACATGGCCATATCTTCTTTTTGCACTGGCTTAATTATGTCTGCATGCTTAACATGTTTTTGTCCAAATGCAAACCAGATTAAACCAATAATCATCCCTATACCAGCGGCCGTAAATGCGTATCCCCAGTTGTAATTATTTCTTAAATAGGCAGCTACAAAATTGCAAATGAAGGCCCCGATATTTACCCCCATATAAAAAATGTTGTAAGCAATATCTTTCTTAGGTTTTAATTCTTCCTTATTATAAATATTGCCCAGCAGGGTGCTGATATTGGGTTTAAAAAAACCGTTGCCTGTTATTACAAGGCCAAGGCCTGTAAACAATAACGCATTGCTGCCAGGTATACCAATTATCAGGTATCCCAAAGCCATTAATGCCCCTCCAATAAAAATGGATTTCCGATAACCTAAATACCTGTCTGCAATCAATCCTCCAATAAACGGCGTTAAATATACCAACGCAACATAGGTGCCCACAATATCGATAGAAAGTGCATTGTCCATTCCTTTGCCACCTTTATCGGTTGCTCTTAAAAACAACGGTAAAATACCTATCATTAAATAAAATCCAAATCGTTCCCACATTTCTGTAAAGAACAATACATACAATCCTCTTGGGTGCTTAGCGGTTTTTATTTGTTCTGGCATATCGTTGTAGGTTTTCGTCAATGGATATTTTTAGTTCCCCAAAGTAGGTAATTTCTTTTTTAGAAGGCATACATTCTATGCAACATTTAAATTGCAGGAAATAATAGTGCAACCGCTGATAAAAATAATATGGTTTACAGCTTATAGCTCGCAGCTAGCAGCTCGCAGCTCAAAGCTAGTAGCTCAAAGTTTAGCACAACCGCTGATAAAAATATTATGGTTTACAGCAGGCACCCGTTTATTTTTGTTGCTCATCTTCAACAAATAAAATTTATAATTTATATTTAGCACATGAATATTTTTATTATTGGAAACGGAGGAAGAGAACATGCCCTTGCATGGAAGATAAAACAAAGCCCCTTGTGCAATAAACTTTTTATTGCGCCTGGTAATGCAGGCACAGCTACTGTTGGTATTAATGTAGATTTAAGCATTACAGATTTTGAAGGCTTATCTTCCTTTTGTATCAACAATAACATTCAAATGCTGGTGGTGGGCCCCGAAGAGCCACTGGTAAAAGGCATTTACGATTTTTTTGCTGCAAGTCCAGCTACTCAGCACATACAGGTATTTGGGCCTTCAAAAGCGGCCGCAAAACTGGAGGGAAGTAAAGCTTTTGCAAAAGAATTTATGCAACGGCATCAAATTCCTACAGCTGCTTACAAAGAGTTTAACGCTTCCAATTACCTGGAAGGAGTACAATACATAAAGCAACATTCTTTGCCAATTGTAATAAAGGCCGATGGTCTTGCAGCAGGCAAGGGCGTGGTAATATGCCAAAACCATATTGAGGCATTGGCAGAATTTGAATTAATGATTCAGCAGGCAAAATTTGGAGATGCCAGTAAAAGAGTGGTAATCGAAGAATTTTTAACAGGCATTGAGTTGAGTGTATTTGCATTAACCGATGGCAAAAATTATGTGTTGCTGCCGGAGGCAAAAGATTATAAAAGAATTGGTAAGGCTGACACTGGGCCTAACACAGGCGGCATGGGTGCAGTGAGTCCGGTGCCTTTTGCCAACGCAGAATTTCTTAAAAAAATTGAAACACAAATTGTTATACCAACCATCGCCGGTTTACAGCAAGAGCAGCTGGATTATAAAGGCGTGGTATTTATTGGCATAATAAAAGTAGCGGACGAGCCCTTTGTAATTGAATACAATTGCCGGTTTGGAGATCCTGAAACGGAAGTAGTAATGCCCCGGATTGAAAACGACCTGGTGGAATTATTTATGGCTACTGCACAACAGCGCTTAAATGAAATAACCATCATAAAAAATCCGCAAACGGCTGTTACAGTGGTGGCCGTAAGCGGAGGATACCCCAATGAATACACAAAAGGTAAGGTTATAACTGGCTTAGATGATATCAACTTGCCCGGCACACTCATTTTTCACTCAGGTACCAAGATGGAGGGCGAAAATATAGTTACAAATGCAGGGAGGGTATTAGCAATTACCTCTTTAGCCGACAATGTTAAGGAAGCTTCTGAGCAATCTGTTTATGCGTTAGAGCATCTTTTTTTTGATGAGATTTATTACCGGGATGATATTGGTTATGAATTTTTAAAGCACCAGTAACAATACATTTCTGCTACTTAATAACCTGCGTGTAACTATAAATTTAAAAACGGTACAAATTAAAACTAAGTTACTTAGCAGAATCCTTTATTGCAACGGGTTTAGCAATGGATGCTTTTGCACAATGTTTCGGTAAAATGTTGAAAAATAAAGAGTTTCACGTTGTTAATTCAAATTATTTACGTCAACTTTGTCGCTATTATTTTCATCTAATTTTTCTCTATATACAAAATGGGTCTATTTAATTTTTTCACCAAGGAAATAGCCATGGACTTGGGAACAGCCAATACCCTTATCATCTTTAACGATGAGGTAGTGGTAAACGAACCGTCAATAGTAGCACTCGACAGAAATAATCCTAAAAACATTTTAGCAGTGGGTAAAAAGGCATTAATGATGCATGAAAAAACCCACGAAAGTATCCGCACCGTAAGGCCGCTAAAGGATGGCGTAATTGCCGATTTTAATGCAGCCGAGTTGATGATAAGGGAAATGATCAAAATGATCTACCCCAAAAAGCCGTTGTTTGCACCCAGCTGGCGTATGATGATTTGCATCCCCAGCAGTATTACCGAAGTAGAAAAACGTGCCGTAAGAGACAGCGCCGAGCAGGCAGGAGCCAAAGAAGTTTACCTGATACACGAACCAATGGCTGCGGCACTTGGTATAGGGATAGATGTGGAAGAACCAGTAGGCAATATGATTATCGACATTGGTGGCGGTACAACGGGTATTACAGTAATAGCTTTGGCAGGTATTGTGTGTGATCAAAGTATTCGTATTGCAGGTGATGAATTTACTGCCGACATTATGGAGGCACTTCGCCGCTATCATAGTTTATTAATTGGCGAACGTACAGCCGAGCAAATAAAAATACAAGTTGGCGCAGCCACTAAAGATTTGGATAACCCGCCTGATGATATCCCTGTAAATGGCCGTGATTTGGTAACGGGCATTCCCAAGCAGGTATTTGTAAGTTACCAGGAAGTTGCCGAGGCAATTGATAAAAGTATCTTCAAAATAGAAGAAGCTATCTTAAAAGCATTGGAAACAACACCGCCGGAGTTAGCCGGTGATATTTACCGCAGGGGGTTATACTTAACAGGTGGTGGTGCATTGTTACGTGGACTCGATAAAAGGATTGCCGCTAAAATTAAGTTGCCCGTACATGTTGCTGACGATCCGCTAAAAAGTGTGGTAAGAGGCACCGGTATAGCACTTAAAAACTACGATCGCTATCCTTTTGTAATGCGATAATTACTATTGATACTATTAACACAACTGTTTTTTATTTTTAAAAGAACATAAACTTTATGGACCCGGCCGAAGTAATGCTATCAGGCTTCATTGGCGTCGCACTCTTGTACTGCACATCAGGTTTCAGCTTATACAATTCTATCGTTTCATCCATTTTTTATATTCATATAAACTGGTTGCATCCTACAAAGCATTACAATGTTTTGCAGGTTAGCGTTTGTTCAGTTAATACTTTGTCATCCGCTCGCATTATTTTGTTTCAAAAAATATGCTCGTCAAAAATATTGGCCATAGGAGGTGCGTCTCATGCGTAATATTTTTTTATTTATCCACCGGTATTTTAATTTCCTTTTCTTTTTTTTGTTGCAGATTTATTGTATTTATTTAATTATAAACTACAACAAATACCACCAGGCAGTAGGTTCAGCATACATGAATGAAATTACCGGCAGGGTAAACAAGCAGTATAATAAAGTTGATAATTTTCTTCAGCTAAATAAAAGCAATGAAGCACTCAAGAAGGAAAATGAATGGCTGCGGAATCAATTAAAAGCAAATTTCGAAAACCCCGATACAGCCAACCAGGTAATAACAGATTCAATCCCTTTTGATACACTGGGTAACAAACGCAAATGGCTATACCAGGCATCCAAGGTAGTATCCAACTCCGTAAGTACACAAAATAATTTTGTAGTATTAAACAGGGGTGCAGGACAGCAATTGCGTAAAGACGAAGGTGTAATAGATTCTAACAATGGTGTGGTCGGTATTATAACCGAGGTAAGCGAAAATTTTGCAGTTGTAATGAGTTTGTTACACCGGGACAGCAGGATAAGTGGCATACTCAAGAACGATCCATTGGGTGGCGGTTCCATTGTGTGGGATGGTAAAGAGCCCAACTATCTGTCTTTTATAAATGTAAGAAAAAGTGCCAGGGCCAAAAGAGGCGATACTGTTATTACCAGTGGTATTACTCCTACTTTTCCATACGGAAAAATGATTGGTGTAATTGACCAGATATACCCCGATAAAAGCACCAATAATTTTATCATCAAAATAAAATCGGCTGCTAATTTTTATAACCTGCAATATGTTTATGCAATAGATAATGCACAGAAAGACGAAATAAACAGGTTACTGGAAAAAGCAAAAAGTAAAATCAATAACTAGGCATAAGCCTGCAGGAAAATATGAGTACACTGGTAAAAAATATAGTACGTTTTGCATTACTGATACTGATGCAATTCTTTGTATTGGATAAAATTCACCTGCACCAGATGGTTACGCCTTACATTTATTTTCTTTTTATTTTGTGGATGCCCTTTAAGTTTAACCGCACCCTGCAAATGGTACTTGCTTTTGCGCTGGGCTTTACATTGGATAGTTTTAGGCATAGCCCCGGCTTTCATGCAGCAGCCTGTGTGCTGATAGCTTACATACGGCCATTTATCATAAACGTATTAATACCCCAGGAAGGTGCAGATTCCAATTACGAGGAACCGAATGCCCGCAGTATGGGTGGCATATTTCCGTACCTGGTGTATGCAGGGTTGCTAACACTCATTCATCATGGCTGGTTATTTTTGTTAGAGGCACTGCAATTTGGTAATGGCTGGTATTTTATTGTAAAAACATTGCTGAGCACCATCATAAGTCTTGCATTAATTTTTATAACCGAATTACTTTTTTCCCGCAAGCAAAAATTTAGAACAAACACCGTTTAATGAATCCATTTGCCAATTTATATAGGATACCACAAACGATATTCAATGGAGTAAATATCGTTTGGAATATCGTTGAATTGGAAATGAATAAACAATGGCTAATTCTTTGCAAAAAGAATGCGCTAACAATTACAATAAATTAAAACACCCCGCTGGCCGGGATGGGCACTATGTCTGCATTTAATCAAAACCGTAAAAACATAATTATGCTGGTATTTGCCGGCATGTTTTTCATCATCATTTTACAACTGATGAACCTGCAGCTTTTTAGCAGCAAGTATAAAATTATGGCAGACGACCAGGGTAAATTTCGCAAAGTGATTTATCCCGATCGGGGCATTGTCTATGATCGCAAACACAGGCCCATCTTGCAAAATACCACCATCTACGATCTGATGATTATCCCCAACAAATTAAAGGGTGTAGATACTTTTTCGCTGTGTAAAATTTTACAGATAGACACTGCCCAGTTTAATAAAAAAGTAGTAGAAGTAATTATTAAAAACGGAAGAAGCAGGTCATCTGTTTTTGATGCTTTGTTAAGCGATGAAAAGATGGCCATGCTCAACGAAGCCATGTACAAATTTGCTCCGGGCTTTTACCTACAGGAGCGTCCCGTAAGAAGTTATCCCTTTGATGCCGGAGGAAATATATTAGGCTATTTATCTGAAGTGGATACCAATTTTTTAAAAAACCATAAAAACGAAGGCTACCAAACAGGCGATTATGCAGGAAAAACCGGCATGGAACGTACTTACGAAAAAGTGTTAATGGGCCAGCGTGGTATTGAATACTGGAAGAGAGATAATAAAAACAGGCTTACCGAAAAGTTAGAAAATGGCCGATTTGATACTGTTGCAATTGCCGGCCAAAATATGCACACGTCTCTTGACATAGAATTGCAGATGCTCGGTGAAAAACTGATGGAAAATAAATTGGGATCGATTGTAGCAATAAACCCAAAAACCGGTGGCATTATTTGCATGGTGAGCAGCCCTACTTTTAAACCTAAATTTTTAACCGGTGCGGATAGAAAAAGACATATCCAGGAATTATTGCTCAACCCTGCATTGCCATTGCTTAACAGGTCGGTAGGTGCTACCTATTCTCCGGGTTCAACGTTTAAAACACTGCAGGCTCTTATTGGGTTGCACGAAAAGGTAATTACAACCAACACACAGTTTTCGTGCAGTGGCGCATTTTACGGCTGTGGCGGTAGTCATCCAATGCGCTGTCTCGATTTTGGTACGTTTAATTTAAGGAGTGCCATACGGGTTTCTGACAATACTTATTTTGCCAACGTAATGCAAAAGGTAATCACCAATCCTAAATATCCCAACCAGGATAGCAGCCTGGCAGTATGGGCAAGATACATGAACGCTTTTGGCCTCGGCCACAAATTAGGGGTTGATGTACCGTCTGAAAAAAGAGGACTAATACCAACACCGGCCTATTACGATAAAGTATATGGCAAGGGTAAATGGAATTTCTGCAACTTCCGGTCTGTAAGTATTGGGCAGGGTGAGGTAGATGTTACGCCCATGCAAGTGGCAAATGAAATGGCATACATCGCCAATAAGGGGCATTATATCACACCTCACCTGGTTGATTCAATTGAAGGAGGCGATAAATTTGGCATACTTTCCCAATACCGTCAGTCACACAGTGCTATTGACATTCCCGACAGTATTTTTGAAGCAGTGCACGATGGCATGCAAGGCGTTGTGGACGGAGGAACTGGTGTGGCAGCAAAGGTTGCCGGCATAAATATTTGTGGTAAAACGGGTACAGTGGAAAACTATTTCCGGGGGGTTAAGCAACCTAACCATGCCTTCTTTTGCGGCTTTGCTCCCAGGGAAAATCCACAAATTGCTATCATGTGTGTGGTAGAAAACAGTGGTCGCTTTGGTGGAACTTATGCAGCTCCTATTGTAGGCCTGCTGATAGAAAAATATCTGAAGGACTCCATCACCGAAAAGCCACGCCTCGACAGAATTGAGCAATTATCAAACCTTAACCTTATTCCCTCCAGGATTTACGCTGCCTTAAGAACACAGGATTCTTTGCGACATGCTAAAGATTCGGCCTACCTGGCGGCCAAAGGTTTTATTAAAGCAATAAAAGACACGCTGGGGATGGATGATGAGGATGAAAAGGACGCCCTCGACAAAATGAAGGCTGATAAAGAAACGGCCAAAAAGGAATTACCTGTAAAGGATAGTAGTACTACAAAACCTAAAGTTAGCATAGAAGGTATTTTACCAGGCGATAAAAAGAAACCGGAAGTAAAAGACACGGTAAAATCATAATACTATTTTTAAAATGAAACAAAGTAATCCGGAGATTGGTAAAGGCGTTGATTGGCTGCTGGTATGGCTGTATGCCTTACTGGTATTCATTGGCCTGCTCTGTATTTTTTCTGTGGAATACAGAAGTGGGGATAGTGTTATTCAAAGTTTCCTTGGATTTAAAAAGAACTACAGCAAACAATTATTCTATTTTATAGCCTGCATTGTGCTGGCCACCTTTATTTTACTAACCGATAGTAAATTGTTTACGGCTACTGCTAATCTTAGCTACTTCATTGGCATGCTGCTGATATTGGCAACTTTTGTAGTAGGTAAAGAGATTAAGGGCTCCAAAAGCTGGATACCATTAGGTTTTATGAATTTACAGCCTGTAGAGTTGTGTAAAATTTTTGCCTCACTTGCCTTAGCAAAATATTTGAGTATGCAGGAAACCGACTTTGCAAAACCTAAAGCACAAATGATTGCTGCAGTAGTGGCTTTTTCCCCGGCCGCTTTGTCAATCATGCAAGGTGAAACAGGTCTTGCACTGGTATATTTTTCTTTTTTATTGCCCATGTACCGGGAAGGCTTGCCACCCATCTATTTAATTGCAGGGGTAGCAATGGCAGCATTACTGGTCGTTTCTTTATTATTTTCTACCAAAACATTATTAATTGCTTTTGCAGTGTTGGCAGTACTGTTTATTTATTTTAACCGAAGACAGGTAAGAAGAAACAACCAGTTACTGATTGTAACATTTGCCATCTGGGGCTTCTGTTCATTATTTGTGGGTGTTGCTATTCCATTTACGTTTAAGCATGTTTTTAAACCTTACCAGGCCAACAGGATATTCAGCATGGTGGGCGTTGATAATCCATTTGCAGATAAAAATGCGGTGGAAACAATGAGCCCGGAAGAAGCCAGGGCAAAACAGAAAAAAAACGACCAGCAGAATTATAACGTAAAGCAATCCAAAATTGCGATTGGGTCTGGTGGTTTTTTTGGCAAGGGTTTTTTAAAAGGCACACAAACGCAGGGAGACTTTGTTCCTGAGCAACACACCGATTTTATTTTTACCTCTGTGGGCGAAAATTTTGGCTTTGTCGGCACCACGTTATTAATCTTAATTTACCTGGCACTTATTTTAAGAATTGTAGTAATTGCAGAGCGACAGCGAAGTACATTCAGCAGGGTATATGCTTATTGTGTTGCCAGTATTTTTTTCTTTCATGTAACCGTAAATGTTTGTGTTACGGTGGGTCTGGCGCCCGTTATTGGTATTACGTTACCCTTGTTGAGTTATGGGGGTTCATCGTTGCTAACCTTCACTATACTACTTTTCATTCTGGTAAAATTAGATGCAGACAGACAAATGGTATTAAGATAAAGTCAAGCTTTGCTCTTAACCCGTAGAAACTTTTGCTTTACACTTTATAAGGCCTTTTCATTTAGCTTTGCCTGCAATCTTTTTTTAATAATACACTGTTTATAATCAACGTTTAAATTCCTCTTAAGAGGATAGAATTACATGCAAATAATTCCATTAAGCGAAGGC
>JANPNY010000705.1:0-1790 GCA_031427745.1 Chitinophagaceae bacterium
CCTGTGCTGCCCATCCCACGCAATCGGCGTTGCATGCGGAGGTATTTGCGTTTGCGGACAGGATTAGTACATTGCTAATGCCAAAAACAAAAGCCTATTACGAAATATGGATCGGCGATGATAAAATCGTTGACAAAAAAGAAGAAGAAGATCCGCTGTACCAGGATCGTTATTTGCCCAGGAAATTTAAAATTGGCATTGCTATTCCGCCCAATAATGAGGTGGATGTTTTCACCAACGATCTTGGGTTAATTGCCATTATTGAGGATAATCAACTAAGGGGTTTTAATATAGCAGTGGGTGGAGGAATGAGCACCACACATGGTAACAAAGAAACCTACGCAAGGCTTGCAACTGTGATTGGATTTGTAGATACCGAAGAAAAAATACTGAAAACAGTCTATGAAGTTTTAACTGTTCAAAGAGATTTTGGAAACCGTAGCGACCGGAAATTAGCCCGGCTAAAATACACCGTAGACCGGATGGGTGTTGATAATTTTAAGAAAGAGGTTGAAAAAAGAACTGGATTTTTATTGGACGATGCAAAGCCTTTTACCTTTAATAAAAGAGCAGATTATTATGGCTGGCAGCAGGGCGAAAATGGTTTGTGGTATTACACCTTGTTTGTAGAAAACGGGCGTGTGCTGGATGATGAAAAACTGGCAATGAAAACAGCGTTATTGGAAATAGCTAAAACCGGAAAGACTAATTTTCAATTTACGGCCAACCAAAACATGATTGTAAGTGATGTTGCGGCTAATGATAAAGCCGCCATTCATGCTATTCTGGAGCGTTTTAAACTAATTGAACATACAGAAGCTGCTTCTGCCATCAGAAGAAATGCCATGGCCTGTGTAGCATTGCCTACCTGCCCGTTGGCATTGGCCGAAGGCCAACGCTATATGCCAGAGCTGTTGGATAAGATTGAACCATTGCTGAACAAATACCAATTGGGAGCGGAAGATATTGTAATCAGGATGACGGGTTGTCCTAATGGTTGTGCAAGACCTTACGCTGCTGAAATTGCTTTTGTAGGCACAGCACCGGGCAGGTATAATTTGCAATTGGGCGGCGATAACCAGGGCCAGCGTTTGAATAAAACATTTAAAGAAAGCCTTGATGAAAAAGCTATCCTTGAAGAACTAGACAACCTGTTTGCCTCATTTAAAAACGAAAGACTGGATGATGAAAAATTGGGCGATTTTGTTATGCGGAAAGAGTTAGTGTAGTGGTTGAAAGGTAAAAGGAAAAAGTCAAAAGGTAAAAGGTAAAAGGCAAAAATATAAATAATTAGACACATTACGGGGCTGCTACAATTTGTCCGGGATGAAGGTTTTAGCCAGTATAGATCGGGATTATTTTTTTATACGCAGCATCTTATAAATCTTAATCGCACTCATCAGCACCGCCGTAAATAGTAGTAGCCCAATCACTCCCCATATCCAGCTCATGCTGTCTTTTACGGTGGCTATCATTACAATGGTAATTAAAAAAATTGTAGCCACTTCATTCCATACCCTTAGTTGATTGGAGGTGTATCGAAAAATGCCTTTCATTTGATCAGCATAAATTTTTTGCAGCGTAAAATGATAAGCATACAATCCTGCCACAAAGCCCAGCTTTACCCATAGCCAGGATGGAATGCTGCCAAAAATATAGGCTATCCATCCTCCAAAAATAATGGTAAGGATGGCAGATGGCCAGGTGATTCCCAGCCACAGCCTTTTAATCATTATGGAAAATTGGTTTACCAGGATCTCCCTTTCTATGCCTTCCTTTTCTGCTGCCTC
>JANPNY010000706.1:0-2038 GCA_031427745.1 Chitinophagaceae bacterium
AACAATCCGATGGCCAATAATTGTGTGCCACCTAAAAACATTACAGCAATAATTAAAGAAGCCCACCCGGGAACCGTGTTGCCTTTGAAATAAGCAACCAGGGCAAAAACACCAAATGCAAAAGCCGCCAGGGAAATAAGGCTCCCGATTAATAATGCAATGCGCAGGGGTTTAAAACTAAAAGACGTAGTTCCTTTTAATGCAAACCGCAACATTTTTGCAAATGAATATTTCGTTTTGCCAAATTGCCTTGCAGGTGCATCAAATACTATGGTGGTAGATTGAAAACCGATCCAGCTAAAGATACCTCTTAAAAAAAGTTCCCTTTCTTTAAACTGCAAAATACTGTTTAATACTTTGCGGTTAAATGCTTTAAAATCGGCTACACCTTCTTCTATCCTCGTATCGGAAATGGCATTGATAAATGAATAAAAAATGGACGCTGTCGTATTTTTTAACCAGCCAGCATTGGCTGTTTTGTTGCGTTTGGTGGCAACCAGGTCAAAGCCTGCAGCTAATTGTTCAATCATTGATGGAATCAGCGCCGGCGGGTGTTGCAGGTCGCCATCCATGATAATAATATAATCACCCGAGGCAGATTCCATACCAGCCATTAATGCATTTTGGTGCCCAAAATTCCTGCTGAGTGAAATGCATTTAATCTGCCTGTCTTTTAATGCGATGGTTTCAATTTGTTGGAAAGTATTATCTGTACTCCCATCATCCACAAAAATTATTTCGTAGTCATTTTTGCAAACTGATTGTAGTTGATCACACAATAGTGGAATACTTTCTGCCTCATTAAAAACTGGGATGATGATACTTAGCAAATTGCTGTATTATGGTTAAAAAAAATTGATTGAAAAACTAAATATAGAGAATAAAAGTAAAAAGTGAAAAGTAAAAAGTTAAAAGTGAAAAGTGAAAAGTGAATGGTCAATGGTCAATTGTGAATAGTGAATGGTTCAAAGTTGATGCTGAATTGGGAATAGTGAATTATCCAATTATCAATTATCAATTATTCAATTATCAATTATTCAGTCTTACCTCATACAACCTTGCTACATATTTACCAATCATATCAAATTCAATATTTACAAGGCTGCCTTTTGCTACCTGGTGAATATTTGTGTGTTCGTAAGTGTAAGGTATAATGGCAACCGTAAATGTATTACGGGTTACATTAAAAACGGTAAGGCTGGTACCATTGATAGCAATCGAGCCTTTTTCAATTACCAGCGATGCAAATTGTACGTCAAATGAAAAAGTAAATTCCCAGCTGCCATCTTTATCTATAACCTGCAGGCAGGTGGCCACTGCATCTACATGCCCCTGTACGATATGCCCGTCAAGCCTTCCATTCATTACAAGACATCTTTCAATATTTACAATGGTTCCTGTCTGCCAGTTGTTCAGGTTGGTTTTTTGCAGGGTTTCTTCAATGGCTGTTAATTGGTGTTTACCATTTGCTACTTTTTCTACAGTAAGGCAAACGCCGCTGTGCGCTACACTTTGGTCAACTTTTAAATTGGCAGAGATGGGAGATTCTACCCAAAATGTTTTATTGGTACCGGTCGATATTATTTCTGTGATGGTGCCGGTTGTTTCTATGATGCCTGTAAACATGTATCAAAATTAGTAGTAAAAAAATTGCTCAATTGTTTTTAAGCATATCGCCATTTCAAATGGTTAAAATCTTTTTCTAAACCAGTAGCAGTTGTTTGCAAATCTGTTACTTAAACTTCTATCACCTGGTACCCGGTGCCTAATTTATTAAGGGCATCTTCCAGCCTTTCTTTGTGCGTATCTGTAATAAATACCTGCCCATCATTACCAGTACAAACCCATTGCAGCAATTGTTGCATTCTGTCCTGGTCCAGTTTTTCAAAAACATCGTCCAGCAGTAGCAAAGGAGCGAAACCTTTGTACGATTTTAATAATTGAAATTCGGCTAGTTTTAAGGCAAACAACAGGCTCTTGCGCTGCCCCTGTGATGCTATGTTTTTAAACACCTGGCCATTCAGTAAAAATGAAATGT
>JANPNY010000707.1:0-1732 GCA_031427745.1 Chitinophagaceae bacterium
TACTTGAACAGCATATTGCAACAGTTCAACCAAAACTGGTGGCAATATCGGTGCCTTTTCCCGGGAATTTGTATGCTGCGTTGCGTTGCGGGCAATGGATCAAGCAGCATTTTCCTTCGGCTAAAGTGGCCATGGGCGGTGGTTTTGCCAATACAGAACTTCGCTCTCTTTCCGATGCAAGGGTATTTGATTTTTTTGATTTTATTTCGCTTGATGATGGGGAAGCACCCCTCGAAAATTTATTGCAACACATCAAAAGTAATAATAGCCGGGATACTTTAAAACGTACATTAACCCTGCAGGACGAAGCTGTGGTGTACATTAACAACACAGCCTGCACCGATTATAAACAAGGCCAGGTAGGCACACCCGATTACAGTGATTTGCTGCTGGATAAATATATCTCTGCCATTGAATTGGTCAATCCCATGCACAGCCTGTGGAGCGATGGCAGGTGGAATAAATTGACCATGGCACATGGCTGCTATTGGGGTAAATGTACCTTCTGCGATATCTCACTGAATTACATTCAACACTACGAGCCCCTTACTGCTGCTATACTTTGCAACCGGATGGAAGAAATGATTGCACAAACCGGCGAGAATGGTTTTCACTTTGTAGATGAGGCTGCACCGCCTGCTTTAATGCGTTCGCTGGCACTGGAAATTATACGGCGTAAGTTGGTGGTGAGCTGGTGGACCAACATCCGTTTTGAAAAAAGTTTTACCCGTGATCTTTGTTTGTTATTAAAAGCATCCGGCTGCATTGGCGTTTCCGGCGGGCTGGAAGTTGCATCAGACAGGTTATTGAAATTAATACAGAAGGGAATTACTGTGGCCCAGGTGGCACAGGTTACCAAAAGTTTTAAAGATGCCGGTATTATGGTACACGCCTATTTGATGTACGGCTTTCCCACCCAAACAGCGCAGGAAACCATCGATTCGCTGGAAATGGTGCGGCAGTTATTTGAAGCCGGTATTTTACAATCAGCGTTCTGGCACCAGTTTGCCATGACGGCTCATAGCCCCGTGGGACTAAATCCGGATGAATACAAAGTGGTAAAGAAAACCAATGTTATCGGCACTTTTGCCAATAACGACATTGAGCATACAGATCCAACAGGTGCCGACCATGATACCTTTGGCTTTGGGTTAAAAAAATCTCTGCTCAATTATATGCATGGTGCCTGTTACGATTACCCATTGCAAAAATGGTTCGATCAAAAAGTTCCCAAAACATCTGTTGCACCCGATTATATTATTAAAGCCATTGAAGAAGTAGAAATTGTAAACTTAAACCCAAATACAAAAGTTATTTTTTTGGGTAAACAACCCAAAACAGAAACCATCACCAAAACTAAAAAAGGAAATCAGTGGGAGATGTTATCGCTAACCTTTGAAACAAAAAAAGAAACTATAAATATTAAAGTAGATGAACCGCAGGGAATATGGCTAACGAATATCTTACAAGCGTTAGCTGTATCAAACCCAAAAACATTAACCCTGCAGGAAGTAAAAGCTGATTATGAAAGCACCGGGCTGGAAGATTTTGAATTATTTTGGGATAATAAACCGGTGAGTACATTGTACAAAGCAGGTTTGTTGCAGTTATAATTTTCCTATCAACTTATCACCGTTTTTTGTACTTTACGTTGCAAATACCAAACACAAAAAATGAGAACAGCATTAAAAAAAGACGAAAAGATATTACTCATCACCAGGCAACACTGGTT
>JANPNY010000708.1:0-1629 GCA_031427745.1 Chitinophagaceae bacterium
CTTTGTCAAAAACAGGAGTAGTGAGTGGCAACATGCCATGCAAAGGCCGGGCTGAAATTGGAATAACCAATACGCCACTTTTTATTAATTGTTGTATGATTTGCTTTGTTTTATCTGTAATGGTATGCTGGCTGGTAAGTAGCGTGCCATCCATATCTATAAAAACCGCTTTGTACATGTTTTTTATTTAATCCGGCTAAAATAGTAATATCTGTTTTAATCAAAAATAAAATTACCGATTGCTGTCTATCAATGTATAAACCATGATGCGTATAAGTTCATTTAAATACGAAAACGTTTTTTTACAATCAATCATTTCCCTTTCAACAGCAGGTTAATTTTATTCATCAAAACCAATGCTGTTCCTTTTGATAATCGAATACTTTTACAGGCAGTTGATGTATTGATTACCGGGAAATATTGCGTTCCATTGTTGATAATTACATCGGTATTTTCATCAGGTAGCACGCCGCAGTTCCAGTTATCTGTGTTTTCCCATGCGGTATTGGCCGAGCCATTCCAGTAAGCTATAAATTTCAGGTTGGTAGTATCGCTGGAAGTAACTCCATTTACGATACACTTATATTGATAGCCGTACCAATTGGATGACGGGTTGATGATAGTCAGATTAATGGTATTGGTTCCATCATAGGATGCATTATTTACAAGATTGGTGAAACCAACGCCGGTATTTACCTGCCATTGATATGTATTGCCTCTTGTATTGGAGATGATGGTTGTATTAGTGCCCGGGCAAGGTGACGCTACACAAGGCGTGCCACCCAAACCGGTATAATCTTTACACAGTGATTGATAATATTGATTGGCAATTGCTGCATCATGTATCACAATTGCATTTTCATCGTTGGATGTTTGTGCCTGCCCTGTCCAGTTAAAAGATCCCGTAAAAACCTGTGGGTCCGATGCAGGGTTTAGCGCATCAATCAACATTATTTTATCATGATATAAATATGCGCCCGAATAAATAAGGAGGTTGTTGCCTAACACCGGGGATAGAATACTGTATGCATTAAAAGACAAACTGAATTTGTCCATAATGCCTTTAACAAAAAGGCCGCTGTTGTATTTTGATTTTATAAGATTGGCAATCGCATTGTCGGTAAAAGTAAATATACCAAATAATAAATCGTAATTGGCAGTGGTTATACTTGCAAGCAACTGTTTACCTGCACTATCTTTTGGACTAAAATAGACTTCTATTGGCGTACCATTCACATTAAATTGTGTATGAGAACTGGCAGTTTTAAAACTACTGAAAACTGCAGCACCAGCAACAGGATTGGCACCCGAACCACCCCACATTTTATTAAACTCCTGGTAATAAGCCAACGCAACCTGCCTGCTTTGTATAATTACTACATTATTATAATCTCCGTTGGTTTGGGCATCACTCCAATTGTAAGAACCGGTTTGCAATACGGCATCGTTTGAATCGGCTGAGTTTACATCTACCAGCATAAATTTATTATGCATGATGTAGTTGCTGTAATTGGGGCTGGCAAAGGTTTTTATTAAAGGACTTAGTAAAGAAAGACCCGTATTGCTGGTTGCGTTTGTACCATTGTAAATCCATCTTATTTCAATGCCCCTTGCTGCTGCGGCATTGGC